>NZ_SOGD01000017.1:0-43639 GCF_004402345.1 Cryobacterium sp. TMT2-15-1
GCGGGCTGCCCGGGGAGGGGTTCGCGTTTCCCGCGGACCTGGTGCGGGGTATGGCGGGGCAGTGGCAGGCCCGCCTCGATCCCGACGGCACCGCCCCGAGCGAGCCCGTCGCCGAGGCCCGCAGCACTGTGGGGTTCGGGCTCTTCCGTGACGGTCTCTACCCGCTCCGCGGCGGCGTCACCGCGGAACTCCGCGGCATCATGAACGCCCTCTTCGACACCTACCTCTCCGCCCACGCGGCGCCCGCATTCCCCACGGCCGAAGAACAAGCGCGCATGGCTTCAGGCCAGCTGATCCCGGGGGCGGAGGCGGCGGCCCTCAGCGACGACCGTGACGGTGGTCAGAAACGCGCCGACATCCTCCGCGGTGTGTTCGAAGCCGCCACCCGTGACGCGGGGACCCCGAGCATGGGCGGCGCCGCCCCCACCGTGATGATCCACGTCAACCAGGCCGACCTGGCCGCCGACCAGGGGGTGGGCTGGATCGACGGCGTCGAAGCGCCCATCTCGCTGGTCAGTGTGAAGCAGGCGCTCTGCGCCGGCGGATTCCAGGAGATCGCATTCGGCCTGAGGAACGAGGTCCTTGCCCTCAGCACCGAGAACGGTTTCTTCAACCGGGCACAACGCCGCGCCCTCGCCGCCCGCGACGGCGGCTGCACCATCCCCGGCTGCACCATCCCGGCGGCGTGGTGCGAGGTGCACCACGTGATTCCCTGGTACCGCGGCGGAAAAACCACGATCGACAACGGGGTCCTGCTGTGTTGGTACCACCACCACACTATTGATACTTCCGGCTGGCAGATCCGGATGGTGCGCGGCAAACCGGAGGTCCGGGCACCGTACTGCTACGACCCCACCCGCACCTGGCGGCCTGGGGGAGGGAACCGGTTGAGGGCTCGACAAGCTCAACCAACGTTGGCGTGATTTTTCGGGATCGAGTCACCAAATGGCTCAGACGCGGACGTGGGTTTGAGCCTCTGGAATCACGTCACCGATGCGTTCCGGGACAGAAAAACCCCCGCACCCCGTGAGAAAAACCGGGATGCGGGGGAACGAGAAGCGCGGAGACGGTGGGATTTGAACCCACGGTACCCCGTGAAGGGTACTCCACCTTAGCAGGGTGGTGCACTAAGCCGTACTATGCGACGTCTCCTTGATGCCTGCAATGCAAACACACGTCAATGATCATAACCGTACAGACGGCATCCGCACGAACCGAGCACGCACGAACCGAGAGCTGCGGGCTCCGCCCGGAGGCTACTGGTCCTCGAGCGACCGGCCTGCAGAGCAGGTGACGTCTCCGGCGGTCTGGCCCTGGACTGAATCGGAAAGCACTGCGGCCGGGGGCGTCGCGGCCGGATCCGGGACCGGTGCGGCCGGATCGGTCGTGTCATTGGGATCCGGGATCGCAGCCGGGTCCTCCGCAGCCGGGTCTCCGGCCAGTTGGAGCGACTCGTCATCTAAGACGGCGGTGAACAGGTCGTCGAAGTCCGGCTGGATCGGTTCCACGCCGCCGTCAACACTGCCGGTCGGGGCCTGCACGAAGACCACCTTGCTGAGGTCGATGTCCTTCAGGGCCACGGCAATCGACGCCAGGGTGGCAACGTCGTTGAGACTCGTGGACAGGTTCATGTTGGCCGTCACGGCCTTGGCCAGCGAGTACACCTTGACGGGGTCGGAGAGTGTGGACGCACTCTTCACGGTTCGCACGAGGGAGGACAGGAACACCTGCTGGTTGCTGATCCGCGTCAGGTCGCTACCGTCACCGACGCCGTGGCGGGTGCGCAGGAACTGCAGGGCTTCCAGACCCTCGAGCGTGTGCATTCCGGCCGGAAGGAAGGTGTTCGTGTACTCGTCTTCGATGTCTTCGGCGACACAGACCGGCACGCCACCGACGGCCGTCGACATGGCCATGACGCCGTCGAACTGTACCTCTGCCGCATAGGGGATGCTCAGGCCGGTGAGCTTCTCGACCGTGAGCACGGTGCACGCCAGACCACCGTAGGTGAGGGTGGTGTTGATCTTCTGGCGGCTCATCGCGTCGAAGGTGCCGCCGGCAGGGTCCGGGCACTCGGGGATGGGAACATACATGTCCCGGGGGAAGCTGATCACGGAGGCGTTGGTGTGGTCTTCGGAGATGTGCAGCAGCATGGTTACATCATTGAGGTCGCCGGTGGAATCCTCCGGCCCGAACGAGGCATCCTGACCCTTTCGGCTATCACTGCCGACCACCAGCAGGTTCACGCCGCCCGGGATCGCATCGATCTTGGGGGCAGGACCCTCGGTCTCGTTGGCCAGAGGCACGCTCTCCTGCACACTCGACGCAACATCGTAGGTCGCGATCGCGGCGACGGATGCGCCACTCACGAGCAGCACGGCCAGTGACGCGGCGAGCACCTTGACCACGGTCACGAACGGGTTGGAGCGGCGCAACCGGCCATGGCGGGCGATGGTACTGAGCCTCTTCGATCGTGTCGAGCGGGGGCGTAATTCGTCGCTCACTCCGGTCCCTTCGTTAGTGCAGGCCGTGCAGAATCGAGGTGCGGAGGGCGTGGGATTCGAACCCACGAGACATCTCTGCCCACCAGTTTTCAAGACTGGCTCCATCGGCCGCTCGGACAGCCCTCCCGGTTCGCTGCCCGCGGCGCTGGTGGAACACGCGGTCGCGGACTAGCGAATACCGACCGATTCTAGCCGCTTGCAGACTTACCACAGTGCCAGAGGATGCTGGCAGCGGGCTGGGCGCCGCCTAGAGGCTGCTCAGAACGAGCGCGAGCCCATCTTCGTGAACGGCGCCGGTGATCTCGGCGGCCGCCGCGAGCACCTCGTGCGGAGCCTGCCCCATGGCAACTCCCCGACCCTGGACCGACGCCCACTGCAGCATCTCGATGTCGTTGCGCCCGTCGCCGACGGCCATCACACGGCTCCGCGGAATCCCGAACTCGGCGCGCACCCGCTCCATGGCGGTGGCCTTGTTCACGCCGTCGGGAGCGATATCGAGCCAGGCAGTCCAGCCGATCGCGTAGCTCACCCGGTTCAGCCCCATCCGGTCGACGATCTGAAGAAAATCCTCCATGTCGTGGTCAGGCGAGATGACGACCACCCGGGTGGCGTCCTGGCGCAGCAGATCGTCGAACTCGACGTGCTCGCTGTCCAGCCCGATCGTGGCATCCGGGAACGGCTCCGTGTAGCGGTAGAAGCCGCGCTCGTCTTCGACGGCGTACCTGGCACCGACCAGGTGCGAGCGGATCTGCAGCAACACATCGGTCGGATCGAAGGTCTCGACCCATTCGCGCCGGTAGCCGGTGGGGGAAGCCGGGTCGCGGTGCAGGGTGATCGCACCGTTCGAGCAGACCACGAAGCGCGGGGTGATGTCCAGGCGCTCGAGCACGGGGAGCGTGGTGGCGGACGAACGCCCGGTGGCGAGCATGACCTCATGACCGGCCGCGGCGAGCCGTCGCACCTGGTCGAGGACGCCGTCGCTGATCGTGCCGTCCTCGTGCATGGTGGTGCCGTCGATGTCGAGGGCCACCAGCCAGGGGGCATCCGTCCGCGTCGTCATGCGCCCACCGGCCGAATGACGTCGAGGCCGCCCAGCCAGGGGCGCAGCGCCTCGGGGATGAGTACCGAGCCATCCGCCTGTTGGTGCGTTTCGAGCAGGGCCACAATCCAGCGGGTCGTCGCCAGGGTGCCGTTGAGGGTTGCGACCGGCGCGGTCTTGCCCGACTCGGTGCGGTAACGGATATCGAGCCGGCGCGCCTGGTAGGTCGTGCAGTTGCTCGTGCTGGTCAGTTCGCGGTAGGCGTTCTGGGTGGGGACCCAGGCCTCGATGTCGAACTTGCGGGCGGCGCTGGAGCCGAGGTCGCCGGCGGCCACGTCGATGACGCGGTAGCTGAGGCCGAGCGCCTGGAGCATGTCCTCCTGCAGGGCGACGAGGCGGTCGTGCTCGGCCTCGGCATTCTCCGGCAGCACGTAGGTGAACATCTCCAGCTTGTTGAACTGGTGCACCCGGATGATGCCGCGGGTGTCCTTGCCGCCCGAACCGGCCTCGCGCCGGTAGCAGGTGGACCAGCCGGCGTAGCGGAGCGGTCCGCCGGACAGGTCCAGGATCTCGTCCGAGTGGTAGCCGGCGAGCGCGACCTCGCTGGTGCCGGTGAGGTAGAGGTCGTCGGCGGGGAGGAAGTAGACCTCCTCGGCGTGCTCGCCGAGGAACCCGGTGCCGTCCATGATCTCGGGCCGCACCAGGGTGGGCGTGATCAGGGGGATGAAGCCGGCCGCCAGCGCCCGGTCGAGCGCCATGTTCATCAGCGCGATCTCGAGGCGGGCGCCGATGCCGCGCAGGAAGTAGAACCGGGCGCCGGACACCTTTGCCCCTCGGGCCATGTCGATGGCGCCGAGCAGTTCGCCCAACTCGAGGTGGTCGCGCGGCTCGAAGTCGAAGGCGGGCACGGCGCCGTGGGTGCGGAGGGTGACGAAGTTCTCTTCACCGCCGGCCGGTACGCCGTCGATCACGGGGTTCGCGAGGGTGCGCACGACCGCGGTGAACAGCGCCTCGGCCTCGCCCGAGGCGGCCGCGGCGGACTTGACGTCGGCAGCGAGGCTCTGCGCCTGGGCGACGAGGGCCTTCTTCTCCGCGGGAGGCGCGGAGGCCACCTGCTTGCCGAACTGGTTCTGGGCGGCACGCAGCGCCTCGAACGCCCGGATAGTGGCGCGACGCTCCGCGTCGGCGGCGAGCGCATCGTCGACCGCCTCGACCGACGCACCGCGCGCTTTCTGCGAACGCTTGATGAGGTCAGGATTCTCTCGCAGCAGCACAGGATCAATCACCGAATCAGTCTACAAGCGCATGGTCCGGCACCTTGCTAGCCTTACCGCGTGGATACTCCCGATCAACCGAGCGTTGTTCGGCGGGCGGCAATCGTCTACAACCCCACCAAAGTCGACCTGGACCGCCTGCGGGCGAGCGTGGCCCGCGCGGAGACCGCGTCGGGCTGGGCCGACTCGCTCTGGCTCCCGACCGCCGCGGACGACGCCGGCAGGCAGTCCGCCCGGCTCGCCTTGGCGCAGAGTGCGTCCCTGGTGCTCGTGGCGGGCGGCGACGGCACGATTCGCGCGATCGCCGACGTGCTCCGTGGCTCCGGTGTGCCCCTGGCCATCGTGCCCGTCGGCACCGGCAATCTGCTCGCCCGCAACCTGGGCCTGCCACTGTCGAACCTTGACGAGGCCACCATGGTTGCCTTCACGGGCGGAAACAGGCCGATCGACGTGGGTGTGGCATCCGTGCGCGCCGACGACGGCGCCCTGGCCGACCACGTCTTCCTCGTGATGGCGGGCATCGGCATCGACGCCCAGATGGTCGTAAGCACGCGGCCCGAACTGAAGCGGGCGGTGGGCTGGCTGGCCTACGTCGACGCCGTGGCGCGCGTGCTCCCCCGGGTCAAGCCGTTCCAGATCCGGTACAGCCTGAACGGGCGCCCGCACCGGCCGGCGCACGTGAGCACCATCCTGATCGGCAATTGCGGCCTGCTGCCGGGAAATATCCAGATTCTGCCGGATGCCCGCCTCGACGACGGCATCCTCGACATCGCCATGCTGCAGCCCAAGGGTGTGCTCGGCTGGCTCACAATCTGGCGCCGGGTGACGTGGGAGAACGGCGTTCTGCGCCGCTCGGCGGCCGGGCGTCGCATCATCGAGCGAACCGAATCGACCACTGCACGGGTGATGACGACGCTGCACGCCGCCGATATCCGGATCGTGTTGGTCGAGGCGCAGGAGTTCGAGGTGGACGGCGACGCGCTCGGCCCGGTGCGCTCGGTGTCCCTGCGCACCGACCCTGCCGCCCTCGTCCTGCGGGTTCCCGTCGCGCCCTGAGGGCCGGGCTGGGCTGGGCTGGTGGGACCGTCAGGCCGCGGGCTCGCCGAGCAGGCCGCGCAACCAGGCGCGCGCACCGATGAAGACGTTGTCGTTGTAGCGCGAGGTGAACTCGATCGGCTGCTTGTCGGCCCGCGGGTACGAGCCGAGGAAGATCACCTGGGGGCTGAACCGGCGAAGGCCGAGCAGCGCGTCGGCCACGCGTTCGTCGTGGATGTGACCGTCAACGTCGATCACGAACCGGTAGCGCCCCAGGGCGTCGCCGATGGGGCGCGATTGGATCAGGCTGAGGTTGACGCCCCGGGTGGCGAACTGCTCGAGCATCTCGAGCAGGGCGCCTGAGCGGTCTTCGGGCAGCTCCACGATCAGGCTGGTCTTGTCGGCGCCAGTGCGGGGCGGCACGGTGGTGTTTCGGCTGACGAGCACGAAGCGGGTGACCGCGTTGGCGTTGTCGCCGATGCTGCGGGCGAGCACGACCACATCGTGGTGCTCCTCGATGCCGGGCGGGGCGATGGCGGCATCCGCCTGCCCTGATTCGACCAGCGACGCGGCGGCGGCCACGTTGCTCGACGCCGGAAGGTGGCCGTGGTGCGGCAGATTGGATTCCAGCCAGCGACGGCACTGCGCATAGGCGACCGGATGCGCGTTGATGGTGTTCACATCGGCCAGCGCGGTGCCCGGGCGAGCCACCAGGACGAAGTTCACCGGAACCAGGTACTCGCCGATGATGCGCAGGTCGGGCACGCTCGCGAGGGCATCCTGCGTGGCGGACACGCCGCCGTCGACGGAGTTCTCGATCGCGATCATTGCGGCCACACTGCGGCCGGACACGACGTCGTCGAACGCCTCGCCGACGTTGTTCACGGCCCGCCACGGCTTGCCCTGGGCTTCGACGACCTGGGTGAGGGCTGCCTCGGTGAAGGTGCCCGTCGGCCCGAGGAAGCTGTAGCTGACATTGCGCGACTCGGACATGCAGATCAGCCTAGTTGCAGTGCAAGACTGGACACCATGAACGAACGCGCGGGCACAGCGGCCCTGGAATCTGACCTTGTCGATGTCGAAGCGCTGGTGAAGGCGTACTACGACCTGAAACCGGATGTCACGGTGCCCGGCCAGCGAGTGGCCTTCGGCACCTCCGGTCACCGAGGGAGCTCCCTCAACACGGCCTTCAATGAAGACCACATCATCGCGACCACTCAGGCGATCGTTGAATTCCGCGCCATGCAGGGCATCACCGGGCCGCTGTTCATCGGCACCGACCCACACGCCCTGAGCGCGCCAGCCTATACGACCGCCCTCGAAGTGCTCGTCGCGAACGGCGTGCGCGTGCTGGTCGACGAGTTCGACGACTATGTGCCCACCCCTGCCCTCTCGCACGCGATCCTGGCCTACAACCGGGCCGGGAACAGCGACGAGGCGGATGGGATCGTGGTCACCCCGAGCCACAACCCGCCCTCCGACGGCGGCTTCAAATACAACCCGCCGCACGGCGGACCGGCCGACAGCGACGCCACCTCGTGGATCGCCGCCCGGGCCAACGAACTCATCGCCGCCGGGCTCAATGATGTCAAAATGAGCGAGCCCAGCGCGGTCGAGACCTACGACTTCCGCGGTGGGTACGTGAACGACCTTGAGAACATCATCGACATGGCCGCCATCAAGGCCAGCGGTATTCGTATCGGAGCCGACCCGCTCGGCGGCGCGAGCGTGGGCTACTGGGGTGCGATTCGCGACCGCTACGAGCTCAACCTGACCGTGATCAACCCCCACGTCGACCCCACCTGGCGCTTCATGACCCTGGACTGGGACGGAAAGATCCGGATGGATCCGTCGAGCCCGTCCGTGATGGCGTCCGTCGCCGCCCACAAGGACGAGTTCGACATCGTCACCGGCAACGACGCCGACGCCGACCGGCACGGCATCGTCACCCCCGACGGCGGGCTGATGAACCCGAACCACTTCCTGGCCGTGGCCATCGACTACCTGTACAGCCACCGCGAAGGCTGGCGGGCGGATGCCGCGATCGGCAAAACGCTCGTCTCCTCCACCATGATCGACCGCGTCGCGGGTTTCCTCGGCCGCGACCTCTGGGAGGTGCCGGTCGGTTTCAAGTGGTTCGTTCCGGGCCTGATCGACGGTTCGGTCGCTTTCGGCGGCGAGGAGAGCGCCGGCGCCAGCTTCGTGCGCTTCGACGGAACCGTCTGGACCACCGATAAGGACGGCATCCTGTTGGCCCTGCTCGCCTCGGAGATTCTCGCCGTGACCGGCAAGACGCCCAGCCAGCGCTACGCCGAGCTGGCCGAGCACTTCGGCGACCCGGCCTACGCCCGGGTGGACGCGGCCGCGACGCCCGCCCAGAAGGCGCAGCTGTCCAAGCTCGACGGAGCCGCCATCACGGCCACCGAACTCGCCGGCGAAAAGATCATCGCCAAGATGAGTCACGCTCCCGGCAACGGTGCGGCAATCGGCGGCGTCAAGGTCGTCACCGAGAACGCCTGGTTCGCGGCCCGGCCGAGTGGCACCGAGGACGTTTACAAGATCTACGCCGAGTCCTTCACGGGCCCGGAACACCTGAAGCAGGTGCAGATCGAGGCCAAGGCCATCGTCGACGGCGCCATCGCCTGACGCGTCTGCCCTGGACGGGCTCGCCCACCGCGGCGGTCGAGCCCGCCGGGACCGGAGACCAGCAGTAGGGAGTGCTTCGGTACCTAGGGAATGCTCCAGTAGTACGCCGTGGCGCCCGGGTGCTTCTCGGTGATCGCGTAATCGACCGACCGGAAGTCGGTGTCGTCGGTGTGGCCGGCATAGTAGATCTGGATGTCGTCGCCCGACCCCTCGATCCGGGTGACGACCCCGGTGTGGTCGCGGTCCCCGGAGTTGTCCCAGTCGAACTGGGCGACGTCGCCGAGCCTGACCTGATCGCGCTGGTCATCCGTCAGGGCGGTGGCGCGGCCGGACTGCGCGACGTAGTCCCGGAACGCGGTTGAGCTGATCCACGGTGACGAGGTGTCGAAGTCGGAGCCGGTCCCCTCTGCGTACCACTGGTCGTCCATGGTCCAGCCCCGCTCGATCAGGGATTGGCTGGTGAAATTGACGCAGTCGTTGTCGGTGATGACGCCGTAGTCATCCGTGTTGTAGTCGGTCCAGTGGGCGAGCATGTAGCTGACCTGCGCCTGAACCTGGGCGTCGATGGGGACCGGCGCTGCGGCCTCCGCGGGGGCGGCCCGGTCTGTGGCCGTCGCGTCAGACTCGGCCGCATCGGCATTCGGCGCCGTTTGCGTGGAGTCAGCAGCCGGGGTCGGAGTCGCCGAGACGACGGGTTCGTCCCCAGTTACCTCGGCCACGGCGGCCGTTCCGGCCACGAGGCCACCCAGAACGAGCACGGCAGCGACGATGCGGAAGCGTCGGGTCAGAACCACAGATTTCTCTCTTCGTTCGGGGTGCCACCGGAGGGTGTGGCAGACACGCCCCGTTCGGGGGACGGTTTCTAGATAATCACACTTATCCGGGAAATGCCCGGGTGGACGACAGACCGGTCCTGCGCGGATCAGGAAACGGGATCGGGGAACGGAATCAGTGGTAGCCGGGAGCCGCCGGGAGCCCGAAGAACTCCTCGAGGGTGGCGGTGCCGGTGGCGTGCATCTCCATGGCCAGTTCCGTTCCGATGTAGCGGAAGTGCCAGGGCTCGTAGCCGTAGCCGGTGATGGCCACCTTGTCAGCCGGGTAGCGCAGCAGGAACCCGAAACGCCAGGCATTCACGGCAAGCCACTGCCCCTGTGGGGTGTCGCCGAAGCAGGCATCCAGCGAACAGATTCCGGGCAGTGCGCTGATGTCGATGGCCAGACCGGTCTGGTGCTCGCTGGTTCCCGGCCGGGCCGTGCTGGTGTCGGCGAACGCCTGTCCGTTCGCGGCGACATCCGCGTCGTAGACCATCACCTGGGCCGCGAAACTCCGATAGGCGCTGTGGGACTGCAGCTTCAGCCCGGTCTCCGCCTCGAACGCGGAGAACAGGGCCACGGTTGCGTCCGACGCCTCCCGGCGAAGTTGCGGGCTCCAGACGTGAGCCACCGGGACGTCGACGAGGTCGGTCGGAGCGTAGTCGGTAGGGTTCAGCGGGCGGGTCTTGTCAACGACGACCCAGAGGCTCGCCGGGTCGTCGC
Organism: Cryobacterium sp. TMT2-15-1; assembly: GCF_004402345.1. Classification (NCBI taxonomy): domain Bacteria; kingdom Bacillati; phylum Actinomycetota; class Actinomycetes; order Micrococcales; family Microbacteriaceae; genus Cryobacterium; species Cryobacterium sp. TMT2-15-1. The sequence goes on from NZ_SOGD01000017.1 coordinate 10,031, forward strand.
GTGAGCGGGCGGAACGGTCGAAGGTAGGCATCACGACCGGCTCCGGGGAACCTGTCGGGGCGGCACGAGGCGGGGTGGGGGTGGCGCTCGGTTCGGCACGGGGAATCAGCGTCGGAACGACGGCGGAACCGACGACGGGCGGCACGGTTTCCCCGGTCAGGGCTCCGGCCGCCACCGCGCCGGCGGCGAGTACAGAGATGACGATGGACAGCACGACGATACGCCTCCGCCGGAACGGATGCGCGACCCCCACTGCCCGATCTGCCCACACGGTGCTGAGCCTAGACCGCAGCGAGCTCCGCCAGCCTCCGACGGCCCGAAGGTGCTTGAAGATTGTTTGCCCATCGTGTAACTTTGCGCACAATGCAAACTTCTTCCGCTCTCGCCGCCCCGCCGCTGATGTCCCACCGGCAGATTCTCTTCGTCATCTTCGGACTGGTGGCCGGAATGTTCCTCTCCGCCCTCGACCAGACCATTGTCGGGACATCGATGCGCACCATCGCCGACGACCTCGACGGCATGGCGTTGCAGGCCTGGGTGACGACCGCCTACCTGATCGTGTCGTGCATCAGCACGCCGATCTACGGCAAACTCAGCGACATTTTCGGGCGCCGCCCGCTGTTCCTGATCGCGATCACGATCTTCCTCATCGGCTCGCTCCTGGCCGGACTGGCGAACTCGATGTACGAGCTCGCGATCTTCCGGGCCATCCAGGGGCTCGGCGCCGGCGGCCTGATGGCTCTCCCCCTAACGATCATGGGCGACATGCTGGCACCCCGGGAGCGGGCGAAATACCAGGGGTACTTTCTGGCCGTCTTCGGGGTCTCCAGCGTGATCGGCCCGCTCATCGGCGGCGTCCTGTCGGGCTCGGACACGATCCTCGAAATTACGGGCTGGCGGTGGGTCTTCCTGATCAACCTCCCGATCGGCATCATCGCCCTCGCAATCGTGCTGAAGTTTCTACACGTTCCCCACTTCGCCCGGCCCGTTCGCATCGACTGGTGGGGAGCGGTGACTGTGATCCTCGCGGCCGCGCCGCTACTGCTCGTGGCCGAGCAGGGCCGCACCTGGGGCTGGGGCTCGATCCCCTCGATCGCCTGCTACGTGATCGGACTCCTCAGCATCGCGGCCTTCATCCTCGCCGAGCGGCTGATGGGCGACGACGCGCTCATCCCGCTGAAACTGTTCCGTTCGTCCACGTTCAGGATGGCGACCATCCTGGGCGTCTTCGTCGGCTTCGGTATGTTCGGCGCCATGATGACGGTGCCGCTCTACCTGCAGCTCGTGAACGGGGCCACCCCGACGGAGAGCGGCTTCCTGATGCTGCCGATGATCGCGGGCCTGATGATCTCCTCCATTGTGAGCGGCCAGCTGATCGCCCGTACCGGGCGCTACAAGATGTTCCCCACCATCGGCACTGCCTTCATGTCGGCAGGCTTCCTGCTCTTCACATTCGCCACCGCCGACAAGCCGGTCGGATTCATGATGGCCGGGATGCTCCTGATCGGCCTCGGCCTCGGCCAGCTGATGCAGACGCTCACCATCGCCAGCCAGAACTCGGTCGGCCCTCGGGATATCGGCGTAGCCACATCCGCCTCGACGTTTTTCCGTCAGATCGGTGGCACGCTCGGCACCGCCGTACTCTTTTCGGTGCTGTTCACCCGCATCCCCGACACGATCGGCGCGGCCTTCGACAACCCGACCATCATCTCCGGGGTCAGGGACGCTGCAACGGACCCGGCCGTGCAGGCCGACCCGGCGAACACCGGCATCCTGGCGCTGTTGGCCAACCCGGGCAGTGTCGGCGGCGCCCTCGACGGCGACACCTCGTTCCTCAACACGGCCGACCCGCGGCTCGCGGAGCCGTTCCTCGTCGGCTTCAACGACGCATCCGTCACCGTCTTCTGGGTGAGCCTGGCCGTCGTGCTGGTCGCATTCGTGCTGAGCTTCTTCCTCACGGCGCCGCCGCTGCGCAACACCTCCGCCCTGCAGGAGGCCGCGGACGAGAACGCGGCCGAGCTGGCCGCGCAGGCCGAGCTGACCCGGGACGCGCAGCGAGCCGCCGACAGGATGGGCGCCCTGGTCGAGCCGGGGATCGACGTCGACGAGTTCGAGCGCGAGACCCGCACCCAGCCCCGCTAGCACCCGAACGAATTCGACGGAGATCTTGCTCCTACCGCCCCGTTTGGGCCTCAAACCGTCGCTTTGTGGCAAAATCTCCGTCGAATGCGCACAGGGCGCGCAGTCACGGATGGCCCGGTCCGGGCGTTGGGAATTGTGCGGGCCATCGGGGCGTTGTACCGATAATGCGCATTGTTATTGCAGGTGGACATGGAAAAATCGCCCGGCAACTCACGCGGGAGCTCACGAAGGACGGCCACGAGGTCGTCGGGCTGATCCGCACGGAGGATCAGAGGGCGGACCTCGTCGCTGTCGGAGCCGTTCCGGTGGTGATCGACCTCGAAAAGGCCTCATCGACCGACATGGCGCACCTCTTGGCCGGCGCCGACGTCGCGGTGTTCGCCGCGGGCGCCGGAGCTGGCGGCAGCGAGGAGCGCCGTCAGGCCGTCGACTTCGGCGGCTCCGTGCGGCTGGCCGATGCGGCCGAGGCCGCCGGCGTGGCGCGCTTCATCCAGATCTCGTCGACCGGCACCGAGAAGGTGCGGGACGGTCAGACCCCGACGGATGTCCCGGCGGACTTCCTGGGCTACCTGCAGGCCAAGCTGGCGGCCGAAGAAGACCTCATCACCCGCCCCCTGGCCTGGACGATCGTTCGCCCCGGCGGCCTGCTCGACGAGGCAGGAACCGGACTGGTGCGCCTGAACCCCGCCGGCCCCGGCCTCTCGGAAGAACGTGCGACTGTGCCCCGCGCGGACGTCGCGGCCGTCCTTGCCGCGCTGATCGAGACCGGCGCCGCCGAGCGCCGGGTGCTGCACCTGGTCTCCGGGGACGAACCCGTCGCTGTCGCCGTAGCCGCGTTCGCCTGAGGCTTCGGCCGCCAGGCCGGCCTCCTCCAATCGACCCCCTTCACCTTCAGCCGACCCAGCGCCGGCCCTCCGCACAACACCGCGGGGGCCGGCGCTTGAACGCGTGGCAGATGTCTGGCAGTCTGTGAGAGCGCTCTCATCAGTGTGATGGTGGAGCACTCGCCGACCGGAACATCTGCCGGAGTGAATCCAATGGAGGATCGCATGCCCCTCGAGACCATCATTCAGCCCATCGACCGGGGCGAGATCCCGTTCGACCCCGCAGAGGGCACTGACCCCGCGGAGGGCACCGTCCGGGGCGGACCGGTCGACCTGGACGGACGCCGGTTCTACCGGATCCAGGCCTACGACCAGATGCCGCCGTTCTTCATGACCCTCGTCAGCGCGAGCGACGTCTGGCTCTTCATCTCGAGCACGGGCGGCCTGACGGCAGGACGGGTCGACGCCGATCGGGCCCTGTTCCCGTACTACACCGACGACAAGATCACCGAGAGCGGCGGCCGAACCGGCGGGTTCAGCGTGCTGCTCGTTCGACGCCCCGACGGGACCAGGATTCACTGGCAGCCGTTCGCGGAGGTGCGTCCCGGCGATCAGGCCGTGCAGCGCACGCTGTACAAGGACGCCCTCGGCACGACCCTGGTCTTCGAGGAGACCCGCCCGGATCTCGGCCTGCGCCTCCGCGTGACCTGGCAGACGAGTGCCCGCTTCGGCGTCGTGCGCAGCTGCGCCCTGACCTCGCTCACCGACCAGCAGCTCACCGGCGAGCAGCTCGGCGAAACGCTCGACGTCGACCTCCTCGACGGCCTGGTCAACATCCTTCCCGCCGGCGCCCACAAGAAGACGCAGAACGAGCTGAGCGTGCTGCTCGACGCCTACAAGCGGGCCGAACTCGACTCTTCGACGGGCCTCGGGCTGCTGACGCTGAACGCGACGCTCTCCGATCTCGCCGAACCCAGCGAGTCGCTGCAGGCCAACGTGGTCTGGCAGGTCGGGCTGGGCAACGCCGAGCACCTGCTCTCGATCAGCCAGGTGGCCGCCTTCGCCCGGGGCCGGGGCATCACCGCCGAGACGGATGTCCGCGGCCGGCGCGGCGCCTACCTCGTGCACGCGCGGATCACGCTGCCCCCCGGAAGCACGCAGCGCTGGCAGATCGTCGCCGACGTCAACCAGGACGCGGCCGATGTCGTCGCCCTGCGCGAGAAGCTGCGCGATCCCGCCGGGCTCGCCGAGGAGCTCGCGGCCGACATCGTCGGCACCCGGTCCGACCTGGAGACGATCCTCGCGGCCACCGACGCCGCCCAGCACAGCGGCGACGAGCTCGCGACCATCCACCACACCGCCAACGTGCTTTTCAACACGATGCGCGGCGGCGTTCCGGCCGAGGGCTACACGGTGGAGTCGAGCGACGTGCGGGCGTTCATTGTTCAGCGGAGTCAGCCGACCGCCCAGCGCTGCGCCGGCGTGCTGGCGGCGCTGCCCGAGCGGCTGCGCGCCGACGAACTCATCGCCATCGCCCAGGAGCACGGCGACGGAGACCTGTGGCGCCTCACCACGGAATACCTGCCGCTCACGTTCAGCCGCCGGCACGGCGATCCGAGCCGGCCGTGGAATCAGTTCCGGATCGTTCTGAAAGACGAGAGCGGCATCCGTCGCCTGGAATACCAGGGCAACTGGCGGGACATCTTCCAGAACTGGGAGGCGCTGGCCTGGTCATTCCCCGAATACGTGGAGTCGATGGTCACGATCTTCCTTGACGCCACGACCGCCGACGGCTACAACCCGTACCGGATCTCCCGCGAGGGCATCGACTGGGAGGTTCCCGAGCCCGAGGACCCGTGGGCCAACATCGGCTACTGGAGCGATCACCAGATCATCTACCTGCTCAAACTGCTCGAGACCTCCCGCCGCTTCCATCCGGGGCGCCTCGACGCCCTGATCAACCGGGCGGACTTCACCCACGCCGATGTGCCGTACCGGATCGCCGCCTATGCGGACATCCTCACGGACCCGTACAACACGATCACCTTCGACGACGAGCGGCAGCGCACGATCAGCCGGCGGGTCGCCGCGGAGGGCTCGGACGGTCGGCTCGTGCACGGCGCCGACGGCGACCTCGTGCGGGTGACGCTGGCCGAGAAGGTGCTCCTGCTCCTGCTGGCCAAGCTCGTCAACCTGGTGCCGGACGGCGGCATCTGGATGACGACCCAGCGTCCGGAATGGAACGACGCCAACAACGCGCTCGTCGGCCGCGGCCTGTCGGTGGTCACCCTCGCCTACCTGCGCCGCTACCTCGTCTTCGTTCAGGACCTCCTGACGGTCGACGTCGAGCTCTCGAGCGAGCTCGCCGGACTGCTCACCGCGGTGCGCGACGTGCTCTGCGAGCATGCGGATGCCCTCGCCGACGGGTTCGATTCCACTCGCCGCCGGACCGTGATGGACGGTCTGGGCGAGGCAGGGACCGCCTATCGTGAGCGGGTCTACGCCGGGTTCGGCGGAGCTCGCATGACGGTCGCCGCGGGAGACGTGGCCGAACTGCTCGATCTGGCTCGGCGCTTCGTCGAGTCCGGCCTGCACGCCAACCGGCGGGACGACGGGCTCGTGCACTCCTACAACGTGCTGGAGCTCGGGACCGATGGGGCCGACGTGCGGCGGCTCGCGGAGATGCTGGAGGGCCAGGTCGCCATCCTCTCCTCCGGTCTGCTCGGCCCGGAGGAATCGCTGGTCCTGCTCGGCGCCCTGCGCACGAGCCGGCTGTACCGCGCCGACCAGCACAGCTACATCCTCTATCCCGACAAGGACCTTTCGTCCTTCCTCGCACGCAACACCTTCAGCGCCGAGCGGGCCGCCGACTGCCCCCTCACCCTGCGCCTCACCGCGGCCGGCGACCGCAGCATCGTCGTGCGGGACGTCCAGGGCGACCTGCACTTCGCCGCCCACATCCGAAACGCCCGGGGCGTGTCGGAGGAGCTCGACCGGCTCAGCGCCGACCCGGCCCTGCAGGGCGCCGTGGAACAGGACCGGGCCGAACTGCTCACCATCTTCGAGGAAGTCTTCCGGCATGCGGAATTCACCGGGCGCTCCGGCTCGTTCTTCGCCTACGAGGGCCTCGGCAGCATCTACTGGCACATGGTCGCGAAGCTGCTGCTCGCGGTGCAGGAGACACTCGACCGGGCCGTCGCAGAGCAGGCGGATGAGGCCGCGATCCAGGGTCTGATCGCGGCGTACGAGGATGTGCGTGCCGGCATCGGCTACCGCAAGGATCCGCTCACCTACGGCGCATTCCCCACCGATCCCTACTCGCACACGCCCGCCGGCCAGGGCGCCCGGCAGCCGGGGATGACCGGGCAGGTCAAGGAGGAGGTGCTCACCCGCCTGGGCGAGCTCGGCCTGCGGGTCGAAGACGGTCGCATCCGTTTGCGGCCCACCCTGCTGCGGGCCGGCGAGTGGACCACGGCTCCCGGCACGTTCGCCTACCGGGATGTCTTCGGTGAACAGCACAGCGTCGCGCTGCCCGCGGACACGCTCGCGTTCACGTTCTGCCAGGTCCCGGTGGTGTTCCACCGCGGCGGCCCGCTCGAGGTGGTTGCGCACCTCGCCGACGGCAGCCAGGTGCCCGGCCCGGGCGGCGCGCTCGACCCCGAAGTGAGCGCGAGCGTCTTCCGCCGCGACGGCCGGGTGCGCTCCCTCACGGTGACGGTGCCCGACTGAGAGCGCTCTCTTGACAAACCAGCGATGCGCACACTAGCGTAAGCATCACAACGTGAGAGCGCTCTCACAGCACTGCTGAGAGCGGCCTCGCATCCACCCATCAGCACGCACACAAGGGAGTGACCGTGAAGCGTTTCCCGCGCACCACACTTGCAGTAACAGTCGCCGGAGCAGCATCCTTTGCACTGGTTCTATCCGGTTGCTCGGCGGACGCCGGCACCGGGCAGTCGACCGACGAGAACGTCAAACTGACCGTCGCGACGTTCAACGAATTCGGCTATGACGACCTGTTCGCCGAGTATGAGAAGGCCAACCCGAACGTCACCATCACGCACAAGAAGGCCGCCACCTCCAACGAGGCCCGCGACAACCTCACGACCCGTCTCGCCGCAGGCAGCGGCCTGAGCGACGTCGAGGCCATCGAGGTCGACTGGCTGCCCGAGCTACTCCAGTACTCCGACCAGTTCATCGACCTCGCCTCTGACGACGTCGACTCGCGGTGGCTCGACTGGAAGACCGAGGCCGCGACGGATGCCGACGGCCGCCTGATCGCCTACGGCACCGACATCGGGCCGGAAGCCGTCTGCTACCGGTCCGACCTGTTCGCCGCCGCCGGCCTGCCGACCGACCGCGCCAAGGTCGCCGCACTCCTCGGCACCAGCTGGGAGAGCTACTACGCAGCCGGCGACACGTTCGCTGCTGCCGGCACGAACGTGCCGTGGTTCGACTCGGCCGGAGCCACCTGGCAGGGGGTCGTCAACCAGATCCCCAACGCCTATGAAGAAGAAGACGGCACCATCATCGCCACCGAGAACCCGGAGGTGAAGGAGGCCTACACGAGCGTGCTCGAGGCCAGCAGCACGCTGTCCGCGCACCTCGGACAGTGGAGCGACGACTGGACCGCCAGCTTCCAGAACGACGGCTTCGCCACGATGCTCTGCCCGGGCTGGATGCTCGGCGTGATCTCCGGCAACGCTGAAGGCGTCGCCGGCTGGGACATCGCCGACACGTTCCCCGGCGGCGGCGGCAACTGGGGCGGTTCGTACCTGACCGTTCCCGAGCAGTCCAAGAACCAGGTCGAGGCCCAGAAGCTCGCCTCCTGGCTGACCGCCCCGGAGCAGCAGCTCAAGGCGTTCGCGTCCAAGGGCACCTTCCCGAGCCAGGTCGAAGCCCTCGAGAGCGACGAGCTCCTCGGCGCCACGAACGAGTTTTTCAACAACGCGCCGACCGGTGAGATCCTCGCCAACCGCGCCGCGGCCGTCGACGTCACCCCGTTCAAGGGTGAGTTCTACTTCGCGATCAACGACGCCATGCAGCAGGCGCTCACCCGCGTCGAAGACGGCACGATGACGCCCGACGAGTCGTGGGCTCAGTGGGTCACCGACGTCGAGTCGCTCGGCTAACCAGCACCACCCCGCCGGTCGGGCCGGTCGAGACCACCTGGTCTCGACCGGCCCCCGGTCTCGACAGGCTCGACCACCGGACAAGCTCAACCACCGAAGGACTGTTCATGACTACCGCCGCCGCCGTCGAGGTGAATGCCCGCAGCATCCGCCGCATCGCCCTCAGTCACAAACTGAGCCGCTGGGATGTGCGCTTCTCGCCCTACCTCTACATCTCCCCCTTCTTCCTCGTCTTCGCCGTCATGGGTCTCTTCCCGCTGCTGTACACGGCGTGGGTGTCGGTGCACGACTGGAACCTGATCGGCGGCCAGGGCGACTTCGTCGGCCTGGAGAACTTCGTCACGGTTCTGACCCAGGGGTACTTTTGGAATTCCTTGCGCAACACGTTCAGCATCTTCCTGCTCTCGAGCATCCCCCAGATAATCGTCGCGCTCGGCATCGCCGCCGTGCTCGACTTCAACCTGCGCGGCAAGACCTTCTGGCGCATGGGCGTGCTCCTCCCCTACGTCGTGGCCCCGGTCGCTGTCGCGCTGATCTTCAACGACCTCTTCGGTGACAAGTTCGGCCTCATCAACAGCGCGATCATGAGCATGGGCCTCGAGCCCGTTCGCTGGCACGTCGACGTGATCCCCAGCCACCTCGCCATCGCCACAATGGTGAACTTCCGCTGGACCGGCTACAACGCCCTCATCTTCCTCGCCGCCATGCAGGCCGTGCCGCGCGACTACTACGAGGCCGCCATCATCGACGGCGCCAACCGCTGGCGCACCTTCCGGTCGATCACCCTGCCGCTGCTGCGACCGATTGTCATCTTCGTCATCCTGACCTCGACGATCGGCGGCCTGCAGATCTTCGATGAGGCGCGCATGTTCGACAACGTCGGCCAGGGCGGGGCCAGTCGCCAGTGGCAGACGCTCACCCTGTACATCTATGAACTCGGCTGGAGCCAGCGCAACTTTGGCCGGGCCTCCGCCGTGGCCTGGCTGCTCTTCCTGATCATCATCCTCATCGCCGTGATCAACTTCCTCATCACCCGGCGCATCGCGGGCACCGCCGAACGCAAGCTGCGCGTCCGCGCGAAAGGCATCTCATGAGCAGGACCATCATCGGCGGCCACGACCGTCGACCCTCCCTCTGGGTCTACGGCATCCTGATCGCGGTTCTCCTGGGCTCGGCCTTCCCGATCTGGTGGTCGTTCCTGATCGGCAGCCAGGACGCCTCCGCGCTTAACCAGAACGGCATGATGTGGATCCCGGGCGGCAACTTCCTCGCCAACGCGGCCACCGTCATCGACAGCATCCCGTTCTGGACGGCCCTCGGCAACAGCATCATCGTGTCGTCCGTGGTGTCGCTCAGCGTCGTGATGTTCTCGACGCTCGCCGGCTATGCCTTCGCCAAGCTGAAGTTCCGCGGCCGGGAAGGCATGCTCATCTTCGTGATCGCGACCATGGCCGTGCCGACTCAGCTCGGCATCGTGCCGCTGTTCATCGTCATGTCGAGGCTCGGCTGGACCGGCAGCCTCTGGGCCGTCATCGCACCCGCCATGGTGACCGCATTCGGCGTGTTCTGGATGACCCAGTACCTGCGCGACGCGCTACCCGACGAGCTGATCGAGGCGGTGCGCATGGACGGAGCGTCGATGATCCGCAGCTTCTGGCACATCGGCCTCCCGGCCGCCCGGCCGGCCGCCGCGATGCTCGCCCTGTTCACGTTCATCGGCACCTGGACCAACTTCTTCTGGCCGTTCATCGTGCTCGGCCCGGGCAACCCAACCCTCCCCGTGGCGCTGCAACAGCTGCAGGCAGCCTTCTACGTCGACTACTCGCTGGTGCTCGCCGGCGTCGTACTCTCGATCATCCCGCTGATCCTGGTGTTCATCTTCCTGGGCAAGCAGCTGGTGGCCGGCATCATGCAGGGTGCGGTCAAGGGATGACCTCGTTCGGAACACGCGAAACAATCACCGAGAATATGGGTATGACCTCACACGCACGTTCCTTCCCGCCCGAGTTCCTCTTCGGGGCGGCGACGGCCGCCTACCAGATCGAGGGCGCCGCCCATGAGGACGGCCGCACGGATTCCATCTGGGACACGTTCAGCCGCGTGCCGGGTGCTGTCCTCAACGCCGACAACGGTGACGTCGCCTGCGACCACTACCACCGCTACCGGGACGACGTCGCCCTGATGAAGGACCTGGGGCTGCAGACCTACCGCTTCTCCACGTCCTGGGCCCGGGTGCGTCCCGACGGCGGGCCGGTCAACCCGAAGGGCGTGGACTTCTACTCCCGCCTGGTCGACGAGCTCCTCGGCGCCGGCATCAAGCCGTGGCTGACCCTCTACCACTGGGACCTGCCGCAGGCCCTCGAGGAGAAGGGCGGCTGGACCAACCGCGACACCGCCGCACGCTTCCGGGACTACGCCCTCTCCATGCACGACGCCCTCGGCGACCGCGTGGGCGTGTGGACCACTCTCAACGAGCCGTGGTGCTCCTCCTTCCTCAGCTACACCGGTGGCGCCCACGCGCCCGGGCGGCAGAGCCCCCGGGACGGCCTGGCCGCCGCACACCACCTGCTCCTGGGGCACGGCCTCGCCATCGAGGCGCTCCGTGAACGCGACCCGAAGCTCGAGCTCGGAATCACGCTCAACCTCACCGTCGCCAAGCCGGTCGATCCCACGCATGCCGGCGACGTGGACGCCGCGCGCCGCATCGACGGGCAGTTCAACCGGGTCTTCCTCGATCCGATCTTCCGCGGCTCCTACCCGGAGGATGTGCTCCAGGACGTCGCCGAATTCGGGCTGACCGATTTCATCCACGAGGGAGACCTGGCCCAGATCAACCAGCCGATCGACAGCCTCGGCGTGAACTATTACCACGGCGACCTGGTCAGCGATCGCCCGCCCGAGCATCCGCTGCTCGCCCAGGCTCCGACCGACCGCCCCACCCGGTCGCCGTACCCCGCGGCCGACGGCGTCTACGACCACCCGCAGGGGCTGCCGCTGACCGCCATGGAGTGGGAGGTGCAGCCCGACGGGCTGCGCGAACTGCTCGTTCGCGTGAACACCGACTACGCCGCCCCGACCGGCACGAGCCTCTACGTCACCGAGAACGGCGCGGCGTTCGACGACGTCGTCGCCGCGGACGGCAGTGTTCCGGATGCCCGGCGCACCGAATTCCTAACCGACCACCTGGGCGCCATCCTCGATGCGATCGATGAGGGCGTCTGCGTCTTGGGCTACTTCTACTGGTCGCTGATGGACAACTACGAGTGGGCCTGGGGCTACGAGAAGCGCTTCGGCATCGTGCGGGTCGACTACGAGACCCAGGAGCGCACCGTCAAGGACAGCGGCCGAGCTTACGCCGAGATCATCCTCAACCGCGCCCTCTCCTGATCCGCATCGGCGACGGACACGGGCAACTTAGAATGACGTCATGACAACCAGTGTGCGCCAGGCCCGCCCCTCGCAGCCCACCCTGGAAATGGTGGCCGAGGTGGCCGGGGTCTCCCGGGCCACCGTGAGCCGGGTCGTGAACGGGTCCACGAAGGTCAGCCCCGAGATCGTCTCCTCGGTGACCAAGGCCATCAACCAGCTCAACTATGTTCCGAACCGGGCTGCCCGCTCGCTCGCGAGCCGGCAGACCGAGGCCGTGGCCCTGGTCGTGCCCGAGGACATGACCCGGTTCTTCGGTGACCCCTACTTCGCCGCGGTCGTGCAGGGCATCACCCGCCGACTCGACCAGAGTGACTACACGCTCAACCTGCTCGTCGCCTCGAGCGACCCTCGGCACAAGACCCTGCGCTACCTGCGCTCGGGCAACGTCGACGGCGCGCTGATCATCTCGCACCACACCGGTGACGATTTCGTGGCCGAACTCGAGACCACGATGCCGGTGGTCTTCGGCGGCCGGCCGCCGAACGCGGACAACCTCGACGCCTTCTTCGTCGACGTCGACAACGCAGCGGGAGCCGAGACGGGCACCCAGCGCTTGATCGACATCGGTCGCCGCCGCATCGGTACGATCGCCGGAGCGGTGGACATGCCGGCCGGCATCGACCGCCTCACCGGGTTCGAGCGCACGCTGGAGCGGGCCGGGCTGCCCACGGATGCCGTCGAGCTCGCCGACTTCACGGCCGCCGGCGCAGCGGCGGCCACCCGCCGGTTGCTGGAGCGTTGCCCCGACATCGACGGCCTCTTCGTGGCGAGCGACCTGATGGCCACCGGGGCGGTGGATGTGCTGCGCGAGCTCGGCCGTTCAGTGCCCGGCGACGTGGCCATCGTCGGGTTCGACGACAGCCCGGCCGCGACGAGCGGCCCGGTGCCGCTGACCACGGTGAGCCAGCCCTCCGAGGAAATGGGCTACGCGATGGCGGACATTCTGCTGCGCCGGCTCGCCGCCGACGAGAGCATGCCGCACCGCACCCTCATGCCGACCCGTTTGGTGCTACGCGAGTCGGCGTGACACGCGCGGCTTCCCCGGTGCGGGTGCTGCGCCGTTGCGCGCGTGGCGCGCCGGCAGCGTAGCGGCGCAGCACCCGCGCACCGGCAATACCGGCGGGACGGGCAGGGCGGTCAAGCCAGCTGAGGCATGACCTCGCGGGCGATGAAGTCCAAGTGATCGAGGTCGGACAGGTCCATGATCTGCAGGTAGACGCACTCGACCCCGTCGTGGGCGAGGGCGCCGAGGCGGTCCACGACCTCGGACGCCGTGCCGGCCACGCCGTGCGCCCGCAGCTCGGCCGGTTCCCGGCCCACGGCCGCGGCCCGGCGAATGAAGTCGGCCTCGTCCGCGCCCGCGACGGCGATCAGCGCCGCCGAGTACACCAGCTCACGGGGATCGCGACCGATGGCCTCACAGGCAGCGCGCACGCCGGAGAACTTGACCGGGACATCCGCGAAGTCCGGGAACGGCAGGTTGAACTCCGTGGCGAAGCGGGCAGCCAGGGCCGGGGTACGCCTGGCGCCGCCACCGCCCACGATCACCGGGATGCGGGCCTGCACGGGCTTGGGCAGGGCGGGCGAGTCGACGAGCGTGTAGTGCTCGCCGGCAAAGCTGTAGCGGTCGCCGACCGGGGTCTTCCAGAGCCCGGTCACGATCTCCAGCTGCTCCTCGAGCATGCCGAACCGCCTGGCCGGGAACGGGATGCCGTAGGCCAGGTGTTCCTGCTCGAACCAGCCGGTGCCGAGGCCGAGCTCGACCCGCCCGCCCGACATCTGGTCGACCTGCGCCACCTGGATCGCGAGGATCCCCGGCGGACGGTAGGTCACCGACGAGACCAAAGTGCCCAGGCGGATGCGCCGGGTCTCCCGGGCGAGGCCCGCCAGGGTGGTCCAGGCATCCGTCGGCCCCGGCAGCACGGGAGCCGTGTCTCCCATCGCGAGGTAGTGGTCGGAGCGGAAAAACGCGTCGAAGCCGAGCGTCTCCGTGGCCTGGGCCACGGCGAGGATGTCGTCGTAGGAGGCACCCTGCTGCGGTTCGGTGAAAATGCGAAGTCTCATGCTCCCAATCTTGCCTCGGGCCGGTCGGCGCCGAAATCGAACAGCGCCGGCTGGGCCGGCTCCGGCACGGCCGGTTCGGGCACGGCCGGCTCCGGCACGGCCGGTTCGAATCCGCCGGGCAGGAACTCCACCGCGGGCAGCAGTGCGAAGCGCGTGCGCATGACCTGGATCGACTCGGGGTTCTGGTCCACCAGCACGAAGCGGCGGCCGAGGGCCGCGGCAACCGCGCCCGTCGTGCCGCTCCCGGCGAAGAAGTCGAGCACCCAGTCCCCCTCGCGGCTGGACGCCTGGATCATGCGGCGCAGGATGCCGACGGGCTTCTGGGTGGGATACCCGGTCTTCTCCTTGCCGGTGGGCGACACGATCGTGTGCCACCAGACATCCGTCGGCAGCTTGCCCTTCGCGACCTTCTCGGGGGTGACCAGACCGGGCGCCATATAGGGCTCGCGGTCGACCGTGGTCGAGTCGAAGTAGTACCGGGCCGGGTTCTTCACGTAGACCAGGATCGTGTCGTGCTTGGTCGGCCAGCGGTTCTTCGACTTCGCGCCGTAATCGTAGGCCCAGATCAGCTCGTTCAGGAAGCAGTCCCGGCCGAAGAGGGCGTCGAGCAACACCTTGGCGTAGTGCGCCTCGCGATAGTCGAGGTGCAGGTAGAGGGTGCCGTCATCGGCCAGGAGGCGCCAGGCCTCGATCAGGCGCGGCTCGAGGAAAGCCCAGTAGTCCTCGAACTGGTCGTCGTAGCCGAGCAGGTCACCCTTGATCCGCTCGTACCGCTGGCCCTTGAAACCGGTGATGATGCCCGCGGCGTCCGCACCCAGGGCGACGGATGCCGGGCTCGCCGCTGCGCGCACCGACGTCGTGGTCTGCCGGTTCTGCTTGCGCCCCGTGTTGAACGGCGGGTCCAGGTAGATCAGCGTGAAGGCCGCGTCGGGCAGCTGCGGCAGAACCTCGAGGTTGTTGGCGTGGACGACACGGCTGGGGGAGGAGGGAGACCACGCGATCGGCATTCCTACATTGTGTCAGGGAGCCTACGCTGAGGGGATGACACCAGATGCAGCATCCCCGGAAACGACCGGGGAATCCGACTCGGTCGTATTCCGTCACGAACCGGCCCTGGCCCGGTACACGCTCGAGTTCGCCGGCACCACGGTGGGCTTCGCCGACTACGAGGTCGCCGGCCAGGACGTGGTGTTCACCCACGTCGAGGTGGACCCGACGCACCGGGGCGAGGGGCTGGCGGGCATCCTCGTCGAGCAGGCGCTCGACGATGTGCGCACCCGCACCACCCTCACGGTCGTGCCGGTGTGCCCCTACGTCGTGCGCTGGATCGACCTGCACGCCGAGTACCAGGACCTGCTCACGCGCGGACGGTAGCCCGCATACCGACGGCCCCGTGGCCTAGGGAACCCGCCCGATCCACTCCTCGGTGCCGAACTTGGTCTCGACCAGCTCGGTCGCCCTGGCATATTCCGCCTCGGTGATCTCTCCGGCGACGGCGCCATAGAGCCCGGTGAAGGTCGCCTTCATCCGGTCGATGATCGCATCCCGGCTGAGGCCGGTCTGGCTGCGGAGCGGGTCGACGCGCTTCGCGGCGCTCGTGATGCCCTTGTCGCTGAGTTTTTCCCGGCCGATGCGGAGCACCTGCACCATCTTATCGCCGTCCATGTCGTAGCTCATGGTGACGTGGTGCAGCACGGCGCCGCTGCCGAGACGTTTCTGCGCGGCCCCGCCGATCTTGCCCTTGGGGCTCGTGATGTCGTTCAACGGCTGGTAGTACGCGTCGATGCCGAGGGATTTGAGCGCCGTGAGCACCCACTCGTCGAGGAATGCATAGGAGTCGGCGAACGTCATGCCCTGAACGAGGTCGGTCGGTGCGTAGATCGAGTAGGTGATCACCGAGCCGGCTTCCATGAACATGGCGCCGCCGCCGCTGATCCGGCGCACGACGGTGAAGCCGTGCTTGGCGGCCTGGACCGGGTCGACCTCGTTCTTCAGGGACTGGAAGCTGCCGATGACGACGGCCGGCTCCGTCCACTCCCAGATCCGCAGCGTGGGGTTGCGGCGCCCCTCGCCGACCTCGATCGCGAGCACCTCGTCAAGCGCCATCTGCATGACGGGAGCGACAGCCTTGGTGTGGATCAGCTGCCACTCGTAGTCGCGCCAGCCGCTGGCCTGGGCGAGGGAGCGACGGATCGCCACCGCCACCGATTCGGGCGAGAACCCGAGCAGCGTGGCATGGGCCGGGAGCGCGGCGCGCACTGCGGCGGCGATGCTGACCGCGTCGCTGTCGGCGGACAGGCCGTTCACGGCCGCGTTGATGTCGCCAAGCGCACTGTCGGGCTCGAGGAAGAAATCACCGGCCAGCCGGAAGTCGACGATCGTGTTGTCAACGACATCGAGATCGACGACGACGAGCTTGCCGCCTGGAACCTTATATTCACCGTGCATGACGCCAGCCTAATCGGCGCGCACGGCAAAACGTTTGGCCAGCCACCCGATCAGGTCGTCGAAGACATCCTCACGGTTCGTCTCGTTGAACACCTCGTGGCGGGCACCGGGATAGATGATGATCCGGATGTCCCGGAGTCCCGACCGCCCGGAATAGGCCCGAACCAGCCTGCGAGCGCTGCGCTCCCCGCCCACGATGTCGTCACCGCCGACCAGGATGAGCAGCGGCAGGCCCGGCGGCAGGTCGCGGCCCGGCCTGCCGAAGAGGCGCGCCGCCTCCCGCAGCCCGAACAGCTTGGCCAGCGGGGTCGTGGTCGTGAGCGGGTCGGCGATGAAAGCGCGGGCCACCTCTGGATCGCGGCTCAGCCACTCCACCCCGGTGTCACCGAGGTGCTTGTGACGGCGGTTGAGGTCGCCGCTGTCCAGGTAGCCGGGCATCCGGTAGGCCGTGCCGCTGAGCACGACCGCATCGTAGTCGGAGGCGTGCGCGTTGACGATCATCTGCACCATGAAGGACCCCCAGCTGTGGCCGAGCAGCACGAGCGGCAGGTCAGGGTGAGTGGCGCGGATGATCCCACTCAGCTGGCGTACGCCGGCCACCGCCGCGCGCAGTCCGCCGGGGCCGAGGCGGCCGAGGCGGGACAGGTCGCCGTCGTACTGGTGCACTCCGGTCTGGCCGTGGCCGCGGTGGTCATCGGCGTAGACCGTGTAGCCGGCCGTGTTCAGTCGGGTGGCGAGCTCCGCATACCGCTGCGCATGCTCACCGACCCCGTGAGCGACCTGCACGATGGCCCGCGGGCGATCGACCGGCCAGGTGAAATACGTGATCGAGACGCCAAAGTCATCCGTGTAGGTAGGCACGAGGCCAGTCTGGCAGGACTCGCCCCGCGCGTCTCTGGATTCCGGTTGTTCGCCGTCGATCCTGAACTAGGCTGCGTGCAGGGAATACTTAGCAAGGCTAAGTGGTTAGGGTGGGTAGCTATGGAATCTTCACCGACATCTCACGTGCTTGCGCCGGAGGTCTCTCCTGGTCGACGTGCGACGGTAGCCGAGTTGAGTCATGATTTCCGGCTGGCCAACGGCCGGCTGGCCCGCCGCCTGCGGCAGGAGAAGGCCGACAATGAGCTCAGCTCGAGCCAGTTCTCGGCACTCGGCACCCTGTTTTTCCATGGCCCGTTCACCCTCCGCGAGCTCAGCGAACGCGAGCGGGTCACCCCGCCGTCGATGAACCGCACGGTCAACGCGCTGGTCGACGCTGGCCTCGTGAACCGGGCCGGCTCTGCCGACGACGGCCGCAAGGTGGTGCTCACGGTGACCGACCAGGGGCGCACCCTGATGCGGGAGACGCGCAAACGCCGGGATGCCTGGCTCGCCCAGCGCATCGTCACGCTCAGCTCCGACCAGCGCCGGATCCTCACCGAGGCCGTCGACATCATGAAGGAACTCGCCAACAGTTGAACAACATGTTCCGCTCCCTGAGCATCCCGAACTATCGAATCTGGTTCGCGGGGGCCCTCGTGTCGAACATCGGAACCTGGATGCAGCGCACGGCCCAGGACTGGATCGTGCTGACCGAACTGACCGATTACAACGCCACCGCGGTGGGCATCGTGATGGCTTTGCAATTCGGGCCCCAGCTCGTGCTGATGCCCTGGTCCGGCCTCATCGCGGACCGGTTCAACCGGCGCAGACTGCTCATCCTGACGCAGACCCTGATGGGCCTGCTCGCCCTCGGCCTCGGTGTGATCACCGTCACCGGCGTCGCGGAGCTGTGGCACGTCTACCTCTTCGCCCTGGGCCTCGGGATCGTCGCGGCGATCGACGCCCCCGCCCGCCAGACCTTCGTATCGGAGCTGGTCTCCGACAAGGACCTCCCGAACGCCGTGGCCCTCAACTCCGCATCGTTCAACGGTGCCCGGCTGATCGGACCGGCCGCCGCGGGGCTGCTCACGGTCGCCGTCGGCGCCGGCTGGGTCTTCATGATCAACTCGGCGACGTTCGCGGCGACGGTGCTCGCGATGACTCTTCTGCGCACCGTTCAGCTGAGGCCGCAGCCGCGGGCCTCCCGCGAGCGGGGACAGCTGACGGCCGGCTTCCGGTACGTGTCCCGCCGGCCCGACATCATCGTCGTGCTGATCACCGTCTTCCTGGTGGGCACCTTCGGCTTCAACTTCGCGATCTTCACGGCGACGATGGCCACGGTCGAGTTCGGCATGGGTGCCAGCGAGTTCGGGCTGCTCAGTTCGATCATGGCCGTCGGCTCCGTCGCGGGCGCGCTGATGGCCGCCCGTCGCGGCCGGCCGCGGCTGCGTCTGGTCATCGTCGGATCCTTCGCGTTCGGCCTGTCCTGCGCCGTGGCCGCGGTGATGCCCAACTACCTGACCTTCGCGATCTCCCTGACCTTCGTCGGCCTGTCCTCGCTGACCCTGATGACCACCGCGAACGCCTACGTGCAGACCACGACGCGGCCGGCCATGCGCGGGCGGGTGATGGCGCTCTACATGGCGATCTTCGCCGGCGGCACGCCACTCGGGGCACCCCTGGTGGGTTGGGTAGCCGACCAGTTCGGCCCGCGCTGGGCACTCGGCGTGGCCGCGCTCTCGGGCCTCCTCGCGGCCGGGGCGGTGCTCTTCTGGATGGTGCGCTACCGCAGCCTGCGGGTACGGATCCGTCGGGGCGTGACCCCACGAGTGCGGGTGCACCACGACGGAGACGGCCGCACCGCCGAGACCGCCACCCGCGAAATCGCGATCGTCGAGGCCACGGCGACGCGCTAACGGAGTGAGACCTGACGAGCCTTGTGACTGTTAGCGCTTCGTGGCGGCGCTCTTTGATCGCTATTTGGCGCTATCGACGGTCAGGCGCTTCTTAATCCGGTATGAGGCCCAGGGCGCGCGCCCGGCGAGGACCACCCATCTAGCCTGGCAAGGTGATGATGCTAACGCCCGCAGCTGCCCGAGTATTCTGGCTTGCGCTCCTAGAGAATGCAGCGCGGCTCACCGTCGACGCGGACGCACTCTTTCCGTCACCGCGCGCCCAAGCATTGGTTGTTCTTGCCCAGGAAGAAGTGGGTAAAGCGGTCTGGGTCTATAAGGCGTTCTGGGACGCGTGGAACGACAGCGAAGAGACGCAACACGAGGTGCACGAGCTACGCAAGCTGGGGTTAGATCACGTCGCGAAGCATGTACAGGCGAATGACTTCTTGACCGCGATGGTCGACGTCCCCGGCTTCTCGGATTCCGTGGACATCGAAATCGCGAGGGAACATGCCCCCGATGCGCTGCGTGCCTATCTTGCGTCTCTCGCTCAGGAGGACAACGACGCTAAGAAGAAGGCCTTTTACGTCGATATGAAACCAGACGGTTCGTTCACCGTCCCTCACGAGATCGACCGGCCTTTCCTAAGATTCGACATATACCGGGTTGCTGACATGATCCATTGGTTTTGCGCCGAGGACCAGCTTCGAGCCAGCGTCAGCAGCACGCCGCGATCCCCGACCCAACACATCGAGGTCATGTTAGAGCCGGTCTTGGCTAAGGGCTCGGACGGCTGAATCCGAATACGAAGGTAAGTTATCTCTCCCTCACGAGTGCAACTCGACTTGTTCCGGCCCTCGCGAATACCGACGCAGTCGGGCGTTCTTGCCGGTGTCTCATAACCCAGTTGTCGCGTAACCCATGGGATACGCGAGTCATAGCTGTCGCACAGCGGCAGGCCGCTGATGTGCTCGCAAACGATCGTTTGTGGGCGCGGCGAGGGTTGCGTCATGGACGCGATCACACGATGCCGCCATTTAGCGGAAACGGTGTGTGTCATTTTTCGTACTCGACTGCACGGATCTTTACGCTCGTCTGCACGGCACCAGCTGATGGCGCACTGTGCGGACTATGCAAGCCTCTAGATCGATTTCACCGTCTTGTATTCCATGGGACATGAGGCGCTTTTGAAGTATCAGGTTGGGCCGTCATCGTCGCCATGACCTGGTGAACTGCCCGGCACTACAGGGTGGCAGCTCGGCGCATCATGTAACGTTCGTGATACACGGCGACACAGATCAGGAACGAGCGCGGCCAGCACGTTTGTTCCTCGAGCATTTCTCCGGAGCCCGATCACGGCACGCTCCACTCATCGAACAATGCCTCTCAGACCGCGGCAGTTTCACTGTCGTTTGGTCAGTGCGCGCCATCGTGGTTGCTCGGTGACGACGACGACGAGACAGAGCGCGGTGACGAAGACAGCGATCCACGACGGCCAGAGCACCCATGACGCCCAGCTCGCCGCGACCAGCTGAGCGACCAGCAGCAGGATGGTCACGATGCCAGGTGCCGCTACGGGTCCGCCGCCGCCGGGACGGTCGCCGGGCGTGCTGAACACGGCCGGGAGTCCGATGAGCAAAACCACGACACCGATCGCCAGCAGGATCGAGTGCGGCCACAACGCCCACGGGGTCGCGACCCAGGCGACGAGCTCGGTCAAAAAGCGGAGGCCGCCGCGGACCGGATCGGGACCGGGACCGGGACCGGGCGGGTGCGGGTGCGGGGTGCGCGAGGACGAGCGTTCGCGCTCAGCCACGGGATGAACCCGTCACTGGTCGGGCCGCGTCCCGATCACCCTTTCCCGTATCGGAAGACTCGCCGCCGACACGCAGGCCTTGGTCGATGAAGGTGATCATCCAAGCGAAGCTGTCGCCAACAACGGTGTCCATCTGGAAGCCATCGGACATCTCCAGGGACGCGAAACCGTGCAAGCTGCTGCGGAGCATCCGAAGCGCGTGGATCTCTTCCGTCGGATCGAGTCGGTAGCCGCGTAGGACTGCCGAGAAGGAATCGAGACTCCGACTCAGCGCCGCGTGCAACGGATCATCGGGGCCGCCCGGCCGGGCACCGAGGGTCGCGGCATACCGGCCGGGATGTCCCTCGACGAAGGACCGGAGGGCGTGGGCTGCGGCGGCAAGTGCGTCGCCGCCGGCTCGGCCCTGCGTAGCGTCTCGAATGGCATCGCCGAGCTCCGTGGTAGCAAGGATCGCGATGCGGTGGATGAGCGAGGACAGGCTGTCGACGTGTTTGTAGAGCGAGGGTCCTTTCACGCCGAGGCGTTTAGCAATGACGTTCATGCTCAGGTTCGCCAAACCGATCTCGTCGGCCAAGGCGGCGCCGGCCCGGGTCACGACGTCGGCATCGAGGCCGGCCCTAGGCACGGTGTGCCGGGGGGGTGGCCGGGAGAGTTTTGGATAGGAACGGAAGAAGCAAACCGAGAAGCTTCTCGGGCGTCTCGGCATGCAGGTAGTGGCCTGCGCCGTCGATGACGGCAAGCTCCCCAAGACCGGCCGGGAGGTCTGCGATGATGCGTTCGCCCTCAGCCCGGGGGTTGGCCCAGTCCGGGTCCGCGCCGCCTTCGACGATGAGGACCGGGCAGCGAACGTTGGCCAGCTGGGCGCCGGCGTCAGCCGGGCTCGTCTTGGTCATGGCCTTCAGGACTCCCATGCGATCCGGGTCGCTCAGCATTGTCTCGATGCGGGCGCGTTCAGTACTCCAGTCCGCGGGCTTCGTGGGGATCGCGAGGTTCAGGTAGTTCATCCAACCCTTGAGGCTGCCGCCCAGCATGACTTTCGCCAGCTGGACCGTTCCGCGCCGGTGGTTCTTGACGCGGAGCAACCCGCCGAGATCAGCCGACTGCTTACGGGTGAAAGGCGCCAACTCGACGACACCGGAGATCAGATCGGGTGCCGTGGCAGCAGCGATGGTCGCCGCCCCGCCGCTGATCGACTGGCCCACGATGACGGCGGGCCCGCCAAGATGACGCGCGAGGGCCACGAGGTCGCCCGCGATGTCGGTGCGCTCGTACTGCGACCATCCGGTGCTCGATTCGCCGCTACCGCGAATATCCGCGTTAGCGACCCGGTAGCCGGCCGCTACGAGAGCGGGGACGATGAACCGGTATGAGTGTCGGCTGTCACCCATCCCGTGGGCCAACACGACAAGCGGGCCTTCGCCCTGCAAGTCGTATGCGATGGTTCCTTCATCGATGTTCAGTGTCTCCGTCATAATGCCCTCCAGTGGCTAAGTGCGGTAGCGCAAAGCTAGCATGCATAGCCTGAGGTGTCTACTTCTTCGTCGATCGAACGTCTGCGGCCGTCGTTTCGAACGAGACAACGGCTGGCAGAAATATTGAATGGGCGCTCCGACGGACTCCTACCACCCCGTTGTCACCCGGCCCGCTCAGCGGCAGCCCCTTCGTGCGAGCCGCTCAAGGCCCGCCCGAAAGCCAATCCTTGGGTTCTCGCGGTGGTCGCAACGCTTACTGAATGGAGAGTGTTGTGGCGGGCTTGGCGTTGAGGTTCCGGCTGGATCTGGTCCAGCTGGCATGGGAGTGCTTTCAGGCGGGGCAGTTCGCGAGTGAGGCGGGCGAGCGGATCGGGGTGGATCGCACGACCGCGAAGAGGATGCTCCTGGCGGCCGGCGGGGTCAGGCCGCGCCGGGGCCGGGACCTTTAGTGCCGGTATCTGTCGTTCGTGGAGCGCGAGGAGATCGCGCTCGGGATCGCCGCCGGCCAGTCGATCTGTGCCGTCACGAGACGTATTGGTAGGGCGCCTTCGACGGTCTCGCGGGAACTCGCCCGGAACAGCATCAAGGGCGGCTATCGGGCCTCGAGCGCTCAGGTGGCGGCGCACCATCGCGCCTCACGCCCGAAGTCGGCGAAGCTGAGGGTGAATGAACGTCTGCGTGCGAGGGTGGAAGCGGACCTGGCCAAGCGGCGATCGCCGGAGCAGATCGCCGGTCGGCTACGTCGAGAGTTCCCCGACGATCCGGAGATGCAGGTGCAGATCAGCGACGACCTCGCGGTCGTGTTCGCCGGCCAGGCCGAGCTGCAGGTTTCGCACGAGTCGATCTATCAAAGCCTCTACGTTCAGAGCCGCGGTTGCGCCGGAGTGCGCCTGCACCGTCACCTTCGACGGGGCCGATCCGCCCGGAAACCACGGGGCACACAGCTGAACGCGCCGGGCAAGATCCGCGACAAGGTGATGCTGAGCGAACGGCCCAAAGAGGCCAACGACCGGAAGGTCGCCGGTCACTGGGAGGGCGACCTGATCGTCGGATCCGCGTCGGGATCGGCAATCGCGACTCTCGTTGAACGCACGAGCCGGTTCGTCGTCTTGGTGCATCTGCCCAATGGCCACAGCTCCGGCGCACTCCACGATGGACTCATCAGTGCATTGGACGGTCTGCCGGTACTGCTGAGGCGCTCTTTGACGTGGGATCAGGGAACCGAGCTGGCCCGGCACGTTGACATCACCAAAGCCACCGGCGTTCCGATTTTCTTCTGTGATCCGGGCTCACCGCGGCAGCGCGGCTCGAACGAGAACACCAACGGCCTGCTGCGCCAGTACTTCCCGAAAGGCACCGATCTGAACGCCCACAGCGCTCAACGCCTCCTCGAAGTCGCCACTGAACTCAACGAGCGACCCCGCAAAACCCTCAAACGAAGCACCCCAGCCGACCTGCTCAGCGAGCTAACCTCGAGGAAGGAATTAGCCCCTGTTGCTTCCACCGCTTGAAACCGCCCATGAGATACGAGACGCTGACTCCCCACCGGCAACCAGGTCGATGCGCCAAATAGCGATCACAGAACGCCGCCACATAGCGCCGAAAGTCACAGACGAGCCTGGCGGCAGTTCTCCCCGAACGAATTCGACGGAGATTCTGCCCAAATCGTTGCCATAAGGCCCGAAAAGGCAGGTTTCGCTCAGATTCTCCGTCGAATTGGTTCAACACCGGACACCGCGCCCCCCTGTGCTGCACAGAGTCCGCGCAGCGCAGCCAGCTCCGAGTTCGTGGGGCGCAGCACAGCACATCGCTTGGCACCCACTCGGCTGACGGATGCCGGTCAGCGCACGCCGTTCATCAGCCGCAGGATCGGTCGGGCGATCAGTGCGAGCAACAGCCCGAGCGCGATCGCGACCCCGCCGATCACGCTGAAGTAGACCGTCTCCGACACCGAGGTGTACCACTCGGCGAGCCAGCCGGACACCGCGGTGCCCAGGGCGATCGAGAGGAAGAACAGCGCGACCATCTGGGTCTTGAAGGGTTCCGGGGCGAGCCGCGTCGTGACGGCCAGGCCGACCGGCCCGATCAGGAGCTCCGCCACGGTGAGCACGAACAGGATCGCGATCATCGCGACCAGTGGCGTCGAATTCGGGCCGCCGTCGACGAACGGGAGGAACAGCAGGAACGCGGAACCCATCAGCGCGGTGCCGAACGCGAACTTCACCGGGGTGGACGGCTGGCGGGAACCCCAGCGCGTCCACAGCGCGGCGAAGGCACCCGAGAGCAGGATGATGAAGACCGGGTTGAACGACTGCACCCACGAGACCGGCAGCTCCCAGCCGAACACGTCGCGGTTGAGCCGTTCGTCGGTGTAGATGGTCACCACCGTGAACTGCTGCTGGGAGAGGGACCAGAACGCGGCACTGGCCACGAACAGCGGCATGAACGCGTAGACGCGTCTGCGCTCGAGGGCGGTGATCTGACGGTTGCGCAGGATGACCACGAAGTAGCAGACCGTGGCGATCAGAGTCAGCGCGATAACAATGGTGACCAGGCCGGATGCCGTGATCACACCGAGCAGGACCAGCACCACGATCACGGCGGCCGTTGCGATCGCGGCCCAGAGGTAGCTGGCGTGGCGCGACGCCGGCAGCGGGTTCGGCACCTCGTGCACGATGGCCGGCAGGCGCTTGCGGCCGAAGGAGTACTGCACCAGGCCGATCGCCATCCCCACGGCGGCGAGCCCGAACCCGTAGTGAAAGCCGAGGGTCGTCTGCAGCAGGCCGGTCAGGACCGGCCCGAAGAAGGCACCCAGGTTGATGCCGAGGTAGAAGAGCGAGAAGCCCGCGTCGAGCCGAGGGTCGTCCTTGGCGTAGAGCGCGCCCACGACGCTGGTCGCATTGGCCTTGAGCCCGCCGCTGCCCAGCGCGATCAGGATGAGCCCGGTCGCCACGCCGCCGAGGCCCGGCAGGAGCGCGAGCGCCACATGCCCTACCGCGATCACGATGGCGCTGAAGAAGAGCACCCGCTCCGAGCCCACCAGGCGGTCGGCCACCCAGGCTCCCAGGATGGTCGACAGGTAAACGCCGCCGCCGTAGGCCCCCACGGTGCCTGCCGCGGTGGCCTGCGGGATTCCGAGGCCGCCGTCGGCCGCGGAGTAGTACAAATAGAGCAGCAGGATGCCCTGCATCCCGTAGAACGAAAACCGCTCCCACATCTCGACGCCGAACACGTTGGCAAGGGCGCGAGGCTGTCCGAGGAAGCTTCGGTCGTCACGGGTGGGGGATTGTTCAACAACCGAGCTCATTGCTTGACCTTACCGTGTGCCCCCAGACCTGGGGGCATCGGCCGGGTCGCGGCATCCGGCCCGGTGGCGCGGTACGATTTTGCCCGTACCGTTACGGCGACCGGGAAGGGGCATCGTGGACACCTACTCGCTCGTTTCCCTTCTCAGCGAGGTGCTGACCCTGGTCGGCCTGGCCGTCGGCGGGGCACTCTTCGCGGCCGGTCTCGTCGCGCGCGGCGTGAAGGGTCGCTGGGTGCTGACGGATGGCGTCATCGCGTCCTCCCGGGCCGGAACGGTCATCCGCTGGTTCGACCGTGACGGCGAGGTGCACGAGTGCCCGGCGAACACACACGAGACGCACGGGCTCGCGCCCGGCGACGACGTGCCGGTCTGGTTCAGCCTCCGCACCCCCTCCCGGTGCCGCACCCACACCCCGGAGGCCGAGGGTAGGGCGCTGCGCCTGACCGGCCTGATCCTGCTCGGCATCGGCGCCGCGTCCGGCGTGCTCGGCATCGTGCTGCTCTTCATCTGAGATCCTCTGCGTTCGCACGGAGCCCGCCGCCGTGACCAGGCCCGTTCATGTTGAGTACAGGCGACCTCTCCACCCCGGCCACCTCCGGTTCGTAGCGTGGAAAACCGGGGGCAGACTGCCGCCGGTTCACGCAACACCAGGGGGAACACGCAATGCGCACAATCCTGCTCTCGGTGGCCGCCGCCGCCATCCTCGCCGGGGCCGTCACCGGGACGTTCGGAGCCTCGCCGGCCCGGGCCGCTCCCTCCGATCCGGGCACGCCGGCCGCCACAACCGCCGATCCGTCCGGCTCCGAAACGACCGGCACGGTGAACGCCCTTCGGTCCAACCAACGCAATGGATCATTCGATCTGCAGTCGCACCGCGGCGGTCGTGGCCAGTGGACCGAGGAATCACTGACCGCCTTCGCCGGGTCTCTCGAGTTGGGTGTGAGCACGCTCGAGCTGGACACCCATTTGTCCAGTGACAACCAGGTGGTGGTGTGGCACGACGACGTGATGACGTCCAGCAAATGCGCCGACACCGCGCCCGCGTTCCCCGGCGACCCGGCCTTTCCCTATGCCGACGACCGGGTGCGCGACCTGAGCCTGGCCGAGATCCGCACCCTGGACTGCGGCTACCAGCAGTTGCCGGGTTTCCTTGAACAGGCGAACACCCCCGGTAGCCGAATCGCGACGCTGGGCGAGGTGTACCAGCTGGTGCGCGACTACGACGCCCGCAAAGTGCACCTCAATGTCGAAACCAAGGTGGAGGTCTCCGGTCCTGACGGAGCCGAGGAGATGGCGGCCCTCACCCGCGCCGTCGTCGGTGAGATCGAGGCTTCCGGCATGGCGGATCGGTCAGTCCTGCAGAGCTTCGACTGGGCGTCACTGAACCTCACCCGGCAAATCGCCCCGGACCTGACCCTGGGGGCCCTGTCGAGCGGGGATTCCTGGCTGGGCGTCGGGCAGCCCGGATCCAGCCCGAACCTGGGCGGCATCGACATCGACTCCTACAACGGTTCCCTGGCCCAAGCGGCTGCGGCCCTGGGCTATGACATTGTCTCCCCCGCTTTCGCATCGGTCACGCCCGCTATGATCGCCGACGCCCACGGCCTCGGCCTCCCGGTCGTCCCGTGGACGGTGAACGAGACCGCGGACTTGACCAGCCTGATGGAGGAGGGAGTGGACGGCATCATCACCGACTACCCCGACCGCCTCCGCACGGTCCTCGAGGAGCGCGGCCTGAAGGTGCCGGCGGCGTACACCCGGTGACGGATGCGCCCCGGGCGCTGGTGCGCACCGGGCGCGTCGTGTAGCGTGTGGTCAGACCACACCGTCCGACGCGTGATCCCCCGCCGGGCACACCGCATGCCACCCCAACGTCGAGGAGGACCCCGTGAGCATCGAACGCCGTGCCTGGGAAATCGTGTTGCAGAGCATCGAGCGGGATCTCCTCAGTGGGCGACTACGCCCGGGTGACCATCTTCCGCCCGAGCGGGCCCTCGCCGCCGAACTGGGCGTCGGACGGTCCAGCGTGCGTGAGGCCATCCGGGTGCTCGAAGTACTCGGGCTGCTTCGCACGTCCGCCGGGTCGGGGCCCACGGCGGGTGCGATCATCGTGGCCCTGCCCGGCGGCGGCATGTCGGCGCTGATGCGTCTGCAGGTGGCGGCGCAGGGGTTTCCCGTCGCTGACGTGGTCAAGACCCGGCTGGTCCTCGAGGCCTCGGTCGTGACCGAGCTGGCGGAGGCATCCGCCCAGGCCAGTTCCACCATGGACGCCAACGCCTCCCTGCACCCCGACCTGACGACGCCCGAGCTGCTGCTCTGCGCCATGGAGTCTCCCGCGCTGACCGAGGGGGAATTCCTGGCCCTCGACGCCGCGTTCCACCTGGCCCTGGCCACCGCATCGGGTAACCAGGTCGTGACCGCCACGATGGCGGGGCTGCGCAGTGCCATCGAGGGCTATGTGCGGGCGGGGGCGACCAGCCTCGCTTCCTGGCCCGACACCTCCGCCCGGCTCCGCGCCGAACACCGCGCGATCCTCGGCGCGATCGTGGCCGGCGATCCCCCGGCCGCCCGCAGGCTCGTACAGTCCCATATCGCGGGTTACTACGCGGAAACCCACCTCGCCAACCACCTGCCCGACCTCTTCGCCAACGACCACACGGATGCCAACGGGCACCCGGTGGCCCGATAGAAAGGACCCTTCGACCATGGTTCAACGACGCATCCCGAAGATCAAAGACCTTGCCCCGCTGATGCACTTCAAGACCCCCGAGCTGAACGCGAAGAAGCGCCGCCTCGAGGGCGCGCTCACCATCTACGACCTCCGCGACATCGCCAAGAAGCGCACCCCCAAGGCCGCGTTCGACTACACCGACGGCGCCGCCGAGGCCGAGCTGTCGCTGGGCCGTGCCCGCCAGGCCTTCGAGGACATCGAGTTCAACCCGTCGATCCTGCGGGACGTGTCGGCCGTGTCGACCGGCTGGGACGTGCTCGGCGCCCCGGTGGCCCAGCCCTTCGGCATCGCCCCGACCGGGTTCACCCGGATGATGCAGACCGAGGGTGAGATCGCGGGCGCCCACGTCGCGGCCCGGGCCGGCATCCCCTTCTCCCTGTCGACCATGGGCACCACGTCGATCGAGGACGTCAAGGCCGCGAACCCCCACGGGCGCAACTGGTTCCAGCTCTACATGTGGAAGGACCGCGACCGCTCGATGGCGCTCGTGGACCGGGCCGCGAAGGCCGGTTACGACACCCTGCTGGTGACTGTGGACGTGCCCGTGGCCGGCGCGCGCCTGCGCGACAAGCGCAACGGTTTCTCGATCCCGCCGGCCCTGACCGCCGGAACGGTCATCAACGCACTGCCGCGGCCGGAGTGGTGGATCAACTTCCTCACCACCGAACCGCTCGCCTTCGCCAGCCTCGACCGCTGGAGCGGCACAGTCGCCGACCTGCTCGACACGATGTTCGACCCCACCGTCACCTTCGAGGACCTGGCCTGGATCAAGGCGCAGTGGCCGGGCAAGATCGTCGTCAAGGGCGTACAGAGCCTGGCGGATGCGCGCACGCTCGCCGACCTCGGCGTGGACGGCATCATCCTCTCCAACCACGGCGGGCGCCAGCTCGACCGCGCCCCGATCCCGTTCCACCTGCTGCCGCACGTCGTGCGCGAGGTCGGTAACGAATACGAGGTGCACCTGGACACGGGAATCATGAGCGGCGCCGACATCGTCGCGTCCGTCGCCCTCGGCGCCCGCTTCACCCTGGTCGGCCGCGCCTACCTCTACGGCCTGATGGCCGGCGGCGAGGCCGGCGTCGACCGGGCCGTCCAGATCCTCTCCGAGCAGGTCTCCCGCACCATGCGACTGCTCGGCGTGAACAGCCTGGAGGAGCTCGAGCCGGGCCACGTCACCCAGCTCGCACGCCTCGGCCGCATCGCGCAGCCGGTGGCGGCATCCGTCGGCGTGTAGCGCCGTGGCCGCCCGGCCGGCCGAACCTCGGCGAGTGTCGCCGTTTGTGCCGAGCTGACCCGTTCCCGCGGGTCGACTCGGCACAGGCGGGACAACTCGGCGGCTCGGCTACGCGGCGGCGAGCTCCGCGAGCACGGCGGCCAACTGCTCGACCGCCCAGTCGAGGTCGGCCTCGGAGACCACGATCGGCGGGGCCAGCCGGATGGTGAAGCCGTGGGTGTCCTTCGCGAGCAGGCCGCGGGCCAGGAGGGCCTCGCAGACCACCCGGCCGGAGGCCAGCGTCGGGTCGATATCGATGCCGGCCCAGAGGCCGGCGCCACGCACGGCCACGACGCCCTGGCCGATCAATCCGGTCAACCCGTCGTGCAGGCGGGTGCCGAGAACGCGCGCTCGCTCCTGCAGTTCGCCGGTGGCCAGCAGTTTCACCACGGCGAGGCCGACGGCCGCCGCCAGCGGGTTGCCGCCGAAGGTCGAACCGTGCTCGCCGGGGCGGAGCACGCCGAGGATGTCCCGATTGCCGACGACCGCCGAGACCGGCACGATGCCGCCGCCGAGTGCCTTGCCGAGCAGGTAGAGGTCAGGAACGACGCCCACCAGGTCGCAGGCGAAGGTCGCGCCCGTGCGGCCGAGGCCGGACTGGATCTCGTCGGCGATGAACAGCACATTGTGGCGTTTCGTGATTTCGCGCACGGCCGGCAGGTAGTCGGCCGGCGGCACGACGATGCCGGCCTCGCCCTGGATGGGTTCGAGCAGCACCGCGACCGTGTTCGCGTCGATCGCGGCCTCGAGGGCCGCGGCGTCCCCGTAGGGAACCGTGCGGAACCCCGGCGTGAACGGCCCGAAATCCTTACGGGCCGACTCGTCGTCGGAGAAGCTGATGATCGTGGTGGTGCGGCCGTGGAAGTTCTCCCCGGCCACGATGATGTTCGCCATCCCGGCGGCGACGCCCTTGACCCGGTAGCCCCAGGCGCGGGCCACCTTGATGCCGGACTCCACCGCCTCGGCGCCCGTGTTCATCGGCAGGACCATGTCCTTGCCGGAGAGCTCGGCGAGCGCGGTCACGAACGGGCCGAGCTGGTCGTTGTGGAAGGCGCGGCTGGTGAGCGTGATGCGGCCCAGTTGCTCGCGAGCGGCGTCCAACAGGAGCGGGTTGGAGTGGCCGAAGTTGACCGCGGAGTACGCGGCCAGGCAGTCCAGGTAGCGGCGGCCGTCGACATCCGTCACCCACGCGCCGTCGCCGGACGCGACGACCACGGGCAGCGGATGATAGTTGTGGGCCGCGTGCTCGTCTTCCAGCGCGATATACGCGGCCGGTCCGAGCGCGGCGGCCGGGGCGGTGGCCTGGTCGGTCATCTGGTCGGTCATCGGCGTAGCTCCAGGGTGCAGCACTTCACTCCTCCTCCACCGAGCAGCAGCTCGGACAGGTCGACCCCGATCGGGTTGAAGCCGCGGGCGCGCAGCTGGGCCTCGAAGCCCTTCGCCCGCGCGGCGATGACCACGTTGTAGCCGTCGGAATAGGAGTTGAGGCCGAGGATGGCCGCGTCCTCCTCGGCGACGATGATGGCGTCCGGGAATCGCTCGCGCAGGATGGCCAGGCTCGGCTCGTCGAACGCGCTCGGCAGGTAGGCGATCTCACCGTTGCCCGTGGCCGGCGACGCGTCGAGCACGGCGATGGCCGTGTCGAGGTGGTAGAAGCTCGGATTGATCAGGTTGAGCGTGATCACGGGGCGGCCGTAGATCGCCGACACCTCTTCATGGCTGTTCGAGGCGCTGCGGAACCCGGTGCCCGCGAGGATCACGTCGCCCACGAGCAGGAAGTCGCCCTCGCCCTCGTTGATCTCCGCCGGCACGCGCACGTCGAAGCCGTTGGCGCCGAACCAGTCCATGTAGGCCGGACCTTCCGGCTGGCGTTCGGCGTAGGTGAAGGCCGCGCCGTAGGCGATGTTGTCGATGATGAATCCACCATTGGCCGCGTAGACCATGTCCGGCAGGCCGTCGACGGGGTCGATCAGGTGCACGTCGAAGCCGAGGCCGACATAGGTGTCGTACAGCGTCTGCCACTGGGCGACGGCGAGCGCGGTGTCCGTCGGGATGGCGGGATCCATCCAGGGGTTGATGCGATAGACGACGGAGAAGAAGTCGGGCTTGCACATCAGCACGGTGCGCTTGACGGGCGTGCGCACGGGCAGGGCCGGCGAGACGAGCTCGTCCAGGTTCGGGGTGGTGAGGTTGGTCGTCATGGTGACTCCTTCGGCGGCCATCCGCCCTCTTCGGGTGAGGTCGGCTGGCGGGGTGGATGGCGGACCAGGTCACTCACGAGAGCTCTGCCGGCACGAAACGCCTGGGCAGAGACGCCATGCTTAGTCTCACACAGCACGAATCGGATGTGCACCCCACTCTGCGCCGAAAACGTGCGCGCGTCCGGCCCCTCACGCAGTTTTCCGCCACACCGGGCGATGACGGATGCCGCACGTTCGCCCGTAGATCCGCTCGCCACTGCGCAGCTATCCAGTGAATTGCGCTATCGGGCGCGGGTTTTCTGCGTTCATGAGTGCGCCAGCGCAACGATGCCCCCTAGACTCTCGGCATGGACAACCTCGACCGTGGCATTCTCGACCTGCTCCGCCAGAACGCCCGGGCGGGCTACGGCGATATCGGCTCGGTCGTCGGACTCTCGGCGTCGGCCGTGAAACGCCGGGTCGACCGGCTCGTGGCCGACCGCGTCATCCGCGGTTTCACCATCCAGGTGGATCCGGCCATCGACGGCATGAGCACCGAGGCCTACGTCGAGCTGTTCTGCCGCGGCACCGTGGCGCCCGAGGAATTGTTGCGAATCCTGTCCGGGGTGCCGGAGGTCGTGGACGCCGGAACCGTCACGGGCAGCGCCGACGCCATCGTGCACATCCGGGCCCGGGACATCCCCGGTCTGGAGGCGGCGCTGGAAAAGGTGCGTCTGGCACCCAACGTGGACCACACCCGCAGCGCGATCGTGCTCTCCCGGCTGATCCACCGGTCCGCCGAGTAGCCGCGCGGCTCCCCGCAGGATCGGACCGGCCGGCGCCGAGGGCATCAGCGCGGCGCGTGTCGCTAGCCCGGCACCGGGACGGGGCGCCGGGTCACGGGGGCCAGCAGGTGGATCAGGGCGACCGCCGCGACCGATCCGGCGCAGAGGATGCCGGCAAGCACCACGATCTGGAACCGCCCGGCCTCGAGCGGCGAGGCGCCACCGAAAATCGCTCCCACGAAGGCCCCGGGCAGCGTGACCAGCCCGGTGGTCTTCGTCTGGTCGGTCGAGGGGATCAGAGCGAAGTACACCGCGCGGCGGGCCAGTTCCCGGGTGGACTGGCGCGGGGTGGCGCCGAGGGCCAGCCAGCCCTCGACCTCCTCCCAGTGCTCGGTCACACCCTCGGTGAAGCGCCGGCCGGAGAGCGTGGCGATCGACATGGCGTTGCCGATGATGATGCCACCGAACGACAACACGTAGCGCGGCGTGAACTCGAGCGCGCCGGTGCCGAAGACCACGAGGAG
Source organism: Cryobacterium sp. TMT2-15-1 (assembly GCF_004402345.1). Classification (NCBI taxonomy): domain Bacteria; kingdom Bacillati; phylum Actinomycetota; class Actinomycetes; order Micrococcales; family Microbacteriaceae; genus Cryobacterium; species Cryobacterium sp. TMT2-15-1. The sequence continues at coordinate 42,914 of NZ_SOGD01000017.1, forward strand.
GGTGACCATCACGCCCAGGCCCATCGAGGCGGCCACCCAGGCCGCGTGCCGCCGGGTGGCGCCGATCCGGCGGGTGACCGTGCCGACCGCCGCGGTGAACATGACCGCCAGACCCACGCCGACCCAGAACGGGTCGGAGATGATGCCGCTGAGGATCAGGCTGATCGCGGCGAGCTGCAGGGCGCCGCGCAGCACGGCGAGGGCCGGCGCGAACGGATGCGACACCCGGTAGCCGCGCAGCACCAGCGTGACGATCGCGATGAGCAGCGCGATCCCGAGCAGGGTCGGCGCGAGTCCGGCCATCTGGGCGGGGAGGTCGCGGGGCCAAGTCACGTGACGAGCCTAGCGAGCCGCCGCGCCCGGCAGGCCCCGGTGATCGGAACCCGCCAACGACTGGGCTCCGTCAGCGCGCAGGAGAGGCGCCGCCGATCGTGCGGACGGCCCTGGGCATCCGTTGAGGCCGCCAGTGCCCGAGAAAGCTAGCCGTCGTACGAGGCGGCGAGGCGGCGGAAGCCCTCATCGAGGCTCACCGCGGGCGTCCACCGCAGCTCGGACCGGGTGCGGCGCTGGTCGAACCAGTGCGCGGTCGAGAGTTGCTCGGCCAGGAACCGGGTCATCGGCGGCTCGTCGGCGCCCGGACGGATGCGCCAGGCCGCCTCGATCAGCGCCCCCGCACCGCGGGCGACCCCGGCCGGGACCCGCCAGGCCGGCGCCGGCACGCCGGCG
>NZ_SOGD01000053.1:0-44829 GCF_004402345.1 Cryobacterium sp. TMT2-15-1
CACGTCGGTCCCGGGCGAAGAGACGGGAACGACCGAACCCGCCGCTCACGGGCAGATCGAGGGCAACCCGGTGCCGATCTCGCAGGAAACCATCGACCGGCTGCTCTGCGACACCGGCACCCGCGGCATCAAGTTCGACGCGGAAGCCCAGATCATCGACGTCGGCCGCGACGAACGACTCTTCACCGAGGCACAGCGGACCGCAATGGGGGTACGTGACGGCGGATGCCTCTGGGGCGGCTGCGACCGGTCACCGGCCTGGTCCGAGGCCCACCACATCAACGAGTGGCTGAAGGACACCGGGAACACCAACCTCGCCAACGGAGTACTGCTCTGCCACCCGCACCACCTGCTGCTACACAACCAGCACTGGAAGATCACCCGCACCGGAAACNAACGACCCGAAGCAGACACTGATCGCACTGCCGAGCAAGCGGATCTGAGGCGGGAGTTCGGCCTCTGGTATCGACGGGCTCGACCGCCGGGGTGGGAACCTTTGGAGCGGGCCGCTCCACTGACGGGCGACGGAGGGGCGTAACTTGGGCAGCATGAGCAGCGTCATTGAGACCCGAGGACTGGAGAAGCGATTCGGCCGGGTTCGGGCCCTCGACGGACTCGACCTCACGGTCGCCCCCGGCGAGGTGCACGGCTTCCTCGGCCCGAACGGGGCCGGCAAGTCCACCACCATCCGCGTGCTTCTGGGCCTCTACCGCCCGAGCGGAGGAGCCGCCACGGTCTTCGGCCGGAATCCGTGGACGGATGCCGTCGCCCTCCACCGCCGCATCGCCTACGTCCCCGGCGACGTCAGCCTGTGGCCCAACCTGTCCGGCGGTGAGGCGATCGACCTGCTCTGCCGGATGCGTGGTGGAACGGCGGACGCCGCGGCCTATCGTGCGCGCCGGGCGCACCTCGTCGACGCCTTCCAGCTCGACCCGACCAAGAAGGGCCGCACCTACTCGAAGGGCAACCGGCAGAAGGTCGCGCTGATCGCAGCCCTGGCAGCCCCGGCCGACCTGTTCATCCTCGACGAGCCGACCTCGGGCCTCGACCCGCTGATGGAAGCCGTCTTCCGCCGGGAGCTGCAGGCCGCGACGGCGGATGGCGCCGGCGTTCTGCTCTCGAGCCATATTCTCTCCGAGGTGGAACACCTCTGCGACCGGGTGAGCATCATCCGGGCCGGCCGCACCGTCGAGACCGGAACGCTGGCCCAGCTCCGCCACCTCACCCGCACCGAGGTCGCCTTCGCGACCACCGGCCTGACCGAGGCCGACCTGGCCGGGTTGGCCGCGCGCATCCCGGCCGCCCACGACCTCGTCGTCGGAAACGGCGCCCGGCACGCCGCCGAACCGCAGATCGGCACCGAGCGGGCCGGCATCGACCGGGTGAGCTTCACGGCTGACAGCGACGCGCTGCCCGAGGTTCTGCCCGTTCTGGCCGGGCTGCGTGTGCAGGGTCTGACCATCGCTCCGCCGTCCCTGGAGACCCTGTTCCTGCGCCATTACCGCGAGGATGCCCCGGCGTCGGAGCCGTCGACCGGACCACGACGGTGAGCCTCGTCCTGACTGTCCCGACGAGGGCCGCGTGAACACCCTCTGGCCACTGCTGGGACTGCGCATCCGTCGCGACCGGGTGCAGCTGCCGATCTGGATCGCCGTGTTCTTCGGGCTCGCCGCCTTCGTCGTCGTCGCGGTCGACTCGAGCTTCGGAACGAGCCTCGACCGCCAGGCGCTGATGCGGATCGCGGTTGGCTCACCGACCATCCTCATCTTCCGCGGAGAGCCGCAGGGAGCGGATACCGACGCGGTCACCTTCTTCCTCATCTTCGCCTTCCTCGCCACGCTCGTGGCCTTCATGAGCACGTTCCTTGCCGTACGCCACACCCGCGCCGAGGAGGAGTCGGGCCGCTCCGAGTTGATCGCCGCGACGCCCGCCGGCCGACTGGTCCCGCTGCTGGCGACGGCGCTGCACGGCATCGCCGCGGCCCTGGCCGCGGGGGTGGCCGTCACGCTGGGTCTGCTTACCTCCGGGCTGGATGCCGCCGGTGCGATCACCACCGGAGCCGCGGTCGCCGCCACCGGGATCACCTTCCTCGGGGTCGGGCTTCTGGCCGGCCAGGTGATGCGTACCTCCCGTGGCGCGAACGGCCTGGGGGCGGCGCTCATCGGTCTCGCTTACACCCTGCGGGCCTTCGGCGACGCCGGCGGCACCGCATCCGCCGACGGGCTGAGTATGACCAGTGCCTGGCCGAGCTGGCTGTCACCCATCGGCTGGGGTCAGCAGACGGAGGCGTTCAGCACGAATCGGCCGGCTCCGCTCCTGCTCGATCTGGCCCTCGCGGCCGTGCTCGTGGCGATGGTTGTGCTGCTGCAGCATCGGCGCGACCTCGGCTCGAGCCTGATCGGAGAGCGGCCCGGCCCCCAGCACGCATCGGGCACACTCGGCGGTTCGCTCGGCCTGGCCTGGCGGTTGCAGCGGGCGCCGACGATCGGCTGGGCCCTTGCCGGCCTGGTTCTCGGCGTCCTCGCCGGAACCCTGGGCGAAACCGTGGTCGAACTGGTCGAGTCGAGCTCGCAGATCGGCGATACGCTGGCCCGGATGGCGGGCGGCCGGGCGTCGATCATCGACCTGTTCACGGACACCATCTTCGGTCTGGTGGGCGTGATCGCTGCTGCGGCGGCAACCCAGGCGATGATCCGCATGCGCCAGGAGGAGGTCAACGGTTCCGCCGAGCTTTTGCTCGCCCTGCCGCTTCGCCGCGGCCGTTGGTTCGTCGACTACCTCCTCGTGGGCACCGTCGCCATCGCGCTGGTGCTGCTCGTGGCCGCCGGGGGCGCCGCGGCCGGGCTCGCCTCGTCGCCCGAGGCAGGTGCCGCCGGCACCACCGACACGGCCGACCGGGTGGCCAGCGCCGTGGCCTCCGGGGTGGCCCAGGCGCCGGCCGCGCTGCTCGTCCTGACGATCGCCGCGTTGCTCTTCGCCTTCGTGCCGCGGCTCAGCAGTGGCCTGAGCTGGGGTGTGCTGTTGGGCGCGGCGTTCATCGGCGAGTTTGGCGAGCTGTTCGGCCTGCCCGACTGGCTGCTCAACCTGTCTCCGTTCACCCACACGCCGACGATCGGCGCCGCCGACGTCGACTGGAGCGGCGCCTGGTGGATGCTGGGCCTCGCCCTGGCCGGCGCGGTGCTGGCCGGCGTGGGCATCCGTCGCCGCGATCTTGCGCTCTAGTTTCGAGCGGGCCTCGACCGGGTCTCGACAGGCTCGATCACCGGCAAGTGCGAATAGGGTGGAGGCATGACTGACCAGGGGACCGCATCCGGAATCGACCGCGACGAACTTGACCTCGAGGTGCGTCCGCAGGACGACCTCTTCCGCCATGTGAACGGCAAGTGGATCGCCCGCAGTGAGATCCCGGCCGATAAGGCCCGCTGGGGCTCGTTCTACCTGCTCGCCGAGGAATCGGAGAAGGCCGTCCGGGAGATCATCCTCGAAGCCCAGACCGCCGCCCCCGGCACCGAGGAGCGCAAATTCGGTGATCTCTATGCCAGCTTCCTGGACGAGGACCGCGTCGAAGAGCTCGGAGCGACCCCGCTCGCGGCCGATCTCGCCACCGTCGACGCCGTCACCTCCATCCCCGAGCTGCTCGGCACCCTCGGCCGTCTCGAGCGCGCGGGCGTGTCCGGCGCCTTCGGTCTCTTCGTCGACAACGATCCGGGGGACCCCGAGCGCTACCTCGTCTTCGTCGAGCAGGGCGGGCTCGGCCTCCCCGACGAGTCCTACTACCGCGACGAGAAGTTTGCCGCGATCCGGGAGGCCTACCAGGCGTTCCTGACCCGGATGTTCGGCCTCGTCGGTACCGCGGACGCCGCCGGTCGCGCCGAGCGCGTGTTCCTTCTCGAAACCGAGCTCGCCACCCACCACTGGGACAAGGTGCGCTCGCGCGACAGCGAGAAGACCTACAACCTCAAGACCTGGGGTCAGGTCACCGCGCTGGCCGCCGGCGCCGACCTGCACCTCTGGCTTGACGGGCTCGACGGCCCGGCCGGTGCTCTCGACGAGGTTGTCGTGCGCCAGCCCAGCTTCGTGACCGGTCTGGCGGAGATGCTCACCGAGGACCAGCTCGACGGTTGGAAGGACTGGCTGCGGTGGCAGATCATCCGTTCCAGCGCCGCGTTCCTGTCGAGCGATTTCGTCGAGTCCAGCTTTGACTTCTACGGTCGCACCCTGACTGGCACGCCCCAACTGCGCGAGCGCTGGAAGCGTGGCGTCTCGCTCGTCGAGGGGGCGCTCGGCGAGGCCGTCGGGCGCATCTACGTCGAGCGGCACTTCAAGCCCAGCGCGAAGGCGAGCATGGACATACTCGTGGCCAACCTGGTCGAGGCCTACCGCCGGAGCATCACCGAACTCGACTGGATGACCGCGGAGACGCGCGCCCGTGCGCTCGACAAGCTCGAGAAGTTCACCCCCAAGATCGGCTACCCGGTCAAGTGGCGTGACTATTCGGCCCTTTCGATCGACCCGGCCGACCTGATCAAGAACGTTCGCGCCACAAGCGAGTTCGAGTTCCAGCGGGAATTGGGCAAGATCGGCAACCCCCTCGACCGCGACGAGTGGTTCATGACTCCGCAGACGATCAACGCGTACTACAACCCGGGCTTCAACGAGATCGTCTTCCCGGCCGCCATCCTGCAGCCGCCGTTCTTCGACGATGCCCGCGATTCCGCCGCCAACTACGGCGCGATCGGCGCCGTTATCGGCCACGAGATCGGCCACGGCTTCGACGACCAGGGCTCGAAATACGACGGCACCGGGCTGCTCACCGACTGGTGGACCGAAGAAGACCGCACGGCCTTCGACGAGCGCACCAGCTCCCTGATCGAGCAGTTCAACGGGCTCGCCCCGCACCAGGTTCCCGACCACCACGTGAACGGCGCACTCACCATCGGCGAGAATATCGGCGACCTCGGCGGGCTCTCCATCGCTTGGAAGGCCTACCTGATCTCGCTGGACGGCCAGGAACCACCCGTGATCGACGGACTCACCGGCACCCAGCGTTTCTTCCTCTCCTGGGCACAGGCCTGGCAGCTCAAGATGCGTGACGAGGAGGCCGTCCGCCTGCTCTCGATCGACCCGCACTCGCCCAACGAATTTCGCTGCAACCAGATCGTGCGCAACATCGACGAGTTCTATACGGCGTTCGGCGTCACCCCGGACGATGCTCTCTGGCTGGACCCGGAGAAGCGCGTTACGATCTGGTGACCTCAGCGCGACCGTCAGTCCGTGTCACGGGGGTCGAGCAGCCCGAATCTACGTAAGGACCTGCCCACTGTGGCCATGCCATCCCAGGACTCAGAGCGCCGGTCTCGCCACTCATCGGCGCGCCGCGGCAGGCACGGCGGCGTGGACGCCACGGCGAACTTCGGCCGCGGGTTCCAGGCGCTCGGTGACCTCGCGGTCGACGGGGTGCAGGTTTCGGCCCGCGCCACCGATCTGGTCACCGGCCGGGTGCTGTTCTCCGTGGACGACCACGTGGTCATGCCCACCGCCGGCATCGGCATGGTGCTTCTGCTGACCGAGGTCGCCGCCCGGCTCCGCGACGCCGACTTCGGCGCGTACACGATCCTCGATCGCACCGTGTCCGATTCGGTCGCCGGATCCGGCCTCTGGCAGCACCTGCAGGCTCCCTCGCTGCCGATCGCCGACCTCGCTGCGCTGATCGGTGCCACCAACGACAACCTGGCCACCAATGTGCTGCTCCGCGCAGTCGGCCTGGACGCGGTGCGGTCCCGCGCCGAGCAGCTCGGACTCAGCCGCACCGCCCTGCTCGACCTTGTGCGCGACCGGCGCGGGCCCGATGACGCGCCGCAGCTCTCGGTCGGCAGCGCCAAGGAGCTCACCTGGCTGTTCACGGCGCTGGCCCGGGGGGAGGTCGTCGATGCGGAGGCGAGCGAGCGCGTGCTCGGCTGGCTGTCGCTCGGCGCCGACCTGTCCATGGTCGCCAGCGCGTTCGGGCTCGACCCGCTCGCGCATCGGTCCGGCGATCACGGCCTCCTGCTGGTCAACAAGACCGGAACGGATGCCGGCGTGCGCAGTGAGATCGGCATTCTGCGCGGCCCGCGCGCCGGGGTGACCTACATGGTCTCGATGTCCTTCGCGGACACCCGCCTCTCGTCCCGGCTCGCGGTGCTCGACGGGATGCGCGCGGTCGGCCTCGACCTGCTGGAATACGTGCACTGACCGGCGTCGCCGGCGAAAACAGGAAAACGGGGCTGCCCTCGCGACGCAATCCTTCGCGGGGGCAGCCCTGGGTGATGGTGGCGCAACCGCTCAGCAGCACCGACCCTGGGGGTTGATGTCCTGGCGGTCGGTCTGGTCGCGCCAGAATTCGCGCTCCGTCATCATCACTGGTCCGGAGCAGGCGGCGGCATCCGGGTCATGAATCGATTCGTCGTGGGCCTCATGGTGGGCCTTGTACTTGTCGTAGGCGTCTTCACCCATGACCCCCCTCATGAACCAGGCGAAGCTCTTCGCGCCGCGGCGAACACTGGCGAGCAGATTCATCGGCGGGTCGTCCTCCCTGCCTTGACCAGCTTGGCCTGGGCGATCTGGGCGTCCCAACGTGCGGCCAGCTTCTTCTCTTCCGGAGTGGCCACGAAGCCGGACGGGGCGAACATCTGCGACGCCACCGCGTCATCCTCGTTGGTGCCGAAGCTGCGGGTCTTGTAGGACCTCCAGGTGGCTTGCACGGCGGTCACCATCACGATGATGGCCAGCACGACGAACAGGATCGAAAGGATGCCCTGCACCATCGTGTTGCGCACGACCGCCTCCATCGCCTCGACGGTCTTCGCCGTGCCGAAGCTGGTGAGTCCCTCATCCAGAGCGTTGGAAAACGCTCGATTCTGGGCGAAATAGCCCACGCCGGGAACGGTCGAGAAGATCTTCAGGAACGACGCGTAGATGGTCACGACGGCGGCGAAGGTCAGCGGCAGCGCCACAACCCAGAGGTACGTGAACAGCCCTCGCTTGGCCACGATCGCCAGGCAGACGGCCAGGGCGATGGCCGCCAGCAGCTGGTTCGCGATTCCGAACAGCGGGAACAGGGTGTTGATGCCACCGAGCGGGTCGGTGACGCCCATCACGAGCACGGCACCCCAGGCGGCGACCATGATCCCGGTCGTGACCCAGGCGCCCAGGCGCCAGGACGTGTTCTTGAACTTCGGGAAGAAGTTGCCGAGGCTGTCCTGCAGCATGAACCGGGCCACGCGGGTTCCGGCATCGACGGCGGTCAGGATGAACAGCGCCTCGAACATGATGGCGAAGTGGTACCAGAACGCCATCATCCCCGAGCCGCCCACAAGCTGGTGCATGATGTTGGCGAGGCCGACCGACAGGGTCGGGGCGCCGCCGGTGCGGGACACGATGGTCTCCTCGCCCACGTTCTTCGCGGTCTCGGTGAGCATCTCGGGGGTTAGGTTGACGCCGGTCAGGCCGAGGCTGTTCACGAATGTGACAGCACCCTCAACGGTGCCGCCGGTCAGGGCCGGCGAGGAGTTCATGGCGAAGTAGATGCCGCGGTCGATCGACAGCGCGGCGACGAGCGCCATGATGGCGACGAATGATTCCATCAGCATTCCGCCGTAACCGATGAACCGGGTCTGGCGTTCCTTCTCGATCAGCTTCGGCGTCGTTCCGGAGGCGATCAGGGCGTGGAAGCCGGACAGGGCGCCGCAGGCGATGGTGACGAAGAGGAACGGGAAGAGCGAGCCGCTCACCACGGGGCCGCCGCCGTTCACGAACTCGCTGGCGGCCGGGGCCGAGATCTCGGGGCGGACGATGATGATGGCGATTGCCAGCATCCCGATCGTGCCGATTTTCATGAAGGTGGACAGGTAGTCCCGGGGGGCCAGCAGCAGCCAGACCGGAAGGATGGCAGCCACGAAGCCATAGACGATGATGCCGATCGCGAGGGGCAGCGGTTCAATGGCGAAGAAGGTCGAGCCCCACTCGGTGTCCGCGATCATGCCACCACCGATGATGGCGGCCAGCAGCAGGATGAAGCCGATGATCGAGACCTCGGTGACCTGGCCCGGGCGGAAGAAGCGCAGGTAGACGCCCATGAACAGGGCGATCGGAATGGTCATCGAGACCGAGAAGACGCCCCAGGGGCTGTCCGCGAGGGCGTTGACGACGACGAGGGCGAGGATGGCCACGATGATGACCATGATCGCCAGAGTCGCGACGAGGGCGGCCGTGCCGCCCACCTTGCCGAGTTCGTCCCTGGCCATCTGACCCAGGGAGCGTCCGCCGCGGCGCATTGAGAAGAACAGCACCATGTAGTCCTGCACCGCGCCGGCAAGCACGACACCGACGATGATCCAGATCGTGCCGGGCAGGTAGCCCATCTGGGCGGCCAGCACGGGGCCGACGAGCGGTCCGGCGCCGGCGATAGCGGCGAAGTGGTGACCGAAGAGAACCCGGCGGTCCGTGGCCGCGAAGTCTTTGCCATCGGCCTTGTACTCGGCCGGCGTCGCGCGCCGGTCATCGGGGTGCAGCAGGTGCTTCTGGATGTAGTTGGAGTAGAAACGGTAACCGATCAGATACGTGCAGACGGCGGCGAAGACGAACCAGATGGCGTTGACGGTCTCGCCGCGAACAACGGCGAGCATCACCCAGCTCAGCCCGCCGAGCAGCGAGATGCCGCCCCAGATCCCGACCTTCAGGGGGGTCCAGTGCGCTTCCTCGGCGTCGTGGGTGATCTGGTCGAGAGCAACGGGCAACAGGAGGGGATCCCGGTCCAGCTCCTCACCCCGCTTGGCTGATTCGTGTGGCGTGCGGGGCTTGGTGCCCATGATCTCTCCTTTGAGGTACCCGCAAGGACTGCGGAAATCCTTAGCAAGGCTAACAGCTTGGCGGCACCTTCCGGACGGACGCCTAAAATGGACGGAGCGCCGGGCGGCTTCTGCCTGTCCTGTGTGCTTTCCAGATCCCCCGCCCTCTCGACCATTGGAGCCCCGTGGCCGCCCTCTCCCGCCTCGATTCCGTCATCGCCCTTGCCCGCCACCGCGGGTTCGTGTTCCAGGCCGGTGAAATCTACGGTGGGTCCCGGTCCGCCTGGGACTACGGGCCGCTGGGCGTGGAGCTCAAGGAGAACATCAAGAAGCAGTGGTGGCGCTTCATGGTCACCAGCCGCGACGACGTGGTGGGCCTCGACTCCTCGGTGATCCTTCCCCGCAAGGTGTGGGAGGCATCCGGTCACGTCGAAGTCTTCAGCGACCCGCTGGTCGAGTGCACGAGCTGCCACAAGCGATTCCGCGCAGACCACCTCGAGGAAGAATTCGAGGAGAAGAAGGGCCGTCCGCCCGAGGGCGGCATCGACGGCATCCCCTGCCCGAACTGCGGCAACCGGCATATCTGGACCGAACCGCGCGCTTTCTCCGGCCTGCTCAAGACCTACCTCGGCCCGGTCGACGACGAGGCCGGCATGCACTACCTGCGCCCCGAGACCGCGCAAGGCATCTTCGTGAACTTCGCCAACGTGCTGCAGGCTGCGCGCATGAAGCCGCCGTTCGGAATCGGCCAGATCGGCAAGAGCTTCCGCAACGAGATAACCCCGGGAAATTTCATCTTCCGTACCCGCGAGTTCGAGCAGATGGAGATGGAATTCTTCGTCGAGCCGGGCACGGATGAGACGTGGCACCAGTACTGGATCGACCAGCGCCTGACGTGGTACACCGGCCTCGGCATCAACGTCGACAACCTGCGCCTGTTCGAGCACCCGGCCGAGAAGCTCTCGCACTATTCCAAGCGCACCGTGGACATCGAGTACCGCTTCGGTTTCAGCGGCAGCGAATTCGGCGAGCTCGAGGGTGTTGCCAACCGAACCGACTTCGACCTCAGGACGCACGCGGAGGCATCCGGCAAGGATCTGTCCTACTTCGACCAGACGAAAAACGAGCGCTGGGTTCCCTACGTGATCGAGCCGGCGGCCGGACTGACCCGCTCGCTGATGGCGTTCCTGGTCGACGCGTACCACGAGGAGGAAGTGCCCAACGCGAAAGGCGGCGTCGACAAGCGCACCGTGCTGAAACTCGACCCGCGCCTGGCGCCGATCAAGGTCGCCGTGCTGCCGTTGTCCCGCAACGAGGCGCTCTCGCCGATGGCCAAGTCCCTCGCCGCGCGGCTGCGCGAGTCCTGGAACGTGGACTTCGACGACGCCGGCGCCATCGGCCGCCGCTACCGCCGCCAGGACGAGATCGGCACCCCGTACTGCGTCACGGTCGACTTCGATTCGCTCGAGGACCAGGCCGTCACCGTGCGTGACCGCGACACCATGGCGCAGGAGCGCGTGCCGCTCGACAGGCTCGACGCCTACCTGGCCGAGCGGCTCCGCGGCGCGTAGCCGAGTCTGCCGGCCGCGCGCTGCGGGCTGGGGCCGGTGGGGTGCCGGTGCCGGTGGGGTGCTAACTCAGGAGAAGTCTCGCGGGCGAGCCTCGGCGGTCCCGGAACGGCGGCACCGCGGCGCCCGGACACACCGGTTTTCCTGAGTTGGCCCCACAGGGGGAGGGAGACGGATACCTGGCGAGCCGCCGCTGCCGCAGCCGCCGCACGAGTTCAGGGGCGGGCGAGCTCGATCAGGGTGACGCCGCCCGGCGCGGCCGGGTCGCTCATGGCGGCGAGGGCGGCGGGCGCCTCGGCCAGACTGAGACGGCGGCCGATCAGGTCCTGCGGGCGCAGCCGGCCGGAGGTGACCAGGGCCAGCAGGGCCGGATAGTCCCCCGCGGGCATCCCGTGGCTGCCCATCACGGTCAGTTCCCGGGCGATGACGTCGCCGAGCGGAAGCCGTGGGTCTTCCGCCAGCAATCCGATCTGGACGTGACGCCCCCGGGTTGCCAGAGAACGGATGGCGATGCCCACCGTGCTCTCCCGGCCGAGCGCCTCGACGCTGACCTGCGCGCCCGCACCCGCATCCGCGCCCCTTCCCGTCACCGAGCGGATCCGCGCCACCACCTCATCGTTCGAGAGCCCGGCGGAGTCCACCGTGAAGGTCGCGCCCACTCGCGCGGCCGTCTCACGGGCCGCGGCACTGATGTCCACGGCGATCACGGTCGCACCGAGCGCCGCGCCGATCATGACCGCGGAGAGACCGACGCCGCCGCAGCCGACCACGACGAGGGTCTCGCCCGCTTGCAACCGGGCCTGATGCACGAGGCCGCGATAGGAGGTGGCGAAGCGGCAGCCGAGCAGTGCGGCGGCGCCGGCATCCAGTCCCACGGGAATCGCGATCAGATTGACGTCGGCGTTGTGCAGGGCCACCCGCTCCGCATAGGAGCCCCAGTGGGTGAAGCCGGGCTGGGTCTGATTGCGGCAGACCTGGCCGTTGCCGCCCCGGCACTCCGGGCAGTCGCCGCAGGCGCAGACGAACGGCACGGTGACGCGCTGGCCCACGGCGAAGCGGCGCACCTCGGGCCCCACGGCGTCGATCACACCGACGAGCTCGTGGCCCGGAACGTGCGGCAGGGCGATGCCGGCGTCGTGCCCGAGCCAGCCGTGCCAGTCGCTGCGACAGAGGCCGGTGGCCTCCACTCGCACGACGACCCCGGACGCGGACGGCACCGGGTCTGGAACCTCCCTCAACTCGGGTACGGCACCGAACGCGTCGAACCAGACGGCTCTCACCCGCAGATCCCGGCCGTGCCGTGCACGCTCGCACCGTGCAGGGCCAGGCCGCCCACCGTCAGGATGCCGCGGGGCCGATATCGGCGGCCGTGGCCGCGGTCCCGGCGGCGGGCAGCTCAACCTGGATGCCGAACAGGGCATCGAGTCCGGTCAGGAATGCGGCCTGCTCGCCCGCTCGGGCCAGCTCGCGGGATCGCACCATCGGGGTGTGCAGAAGCACGCCGGCCAAGTGGCGCAGGGCCGCCTCGGTCTGCTCGCTGTTGTCGCCGCGGTTGCGCGCCCGGTCGATCTCACCGTCGAGCAGGTCGAAGACATAGCTGCGGAGGGCCACGACGGCCGGGGCGAGGCTCTGCTCCTCGGCGACCGCGGAGAACTTGCGGGCGGCGCGACCCACGAGCAGTCGGGCGTCGCTGGTGGCGTTGAGCTCCTCGAGCGGCGCGTGGATGCGGATGGTCTCGAGGTCGAGCAGCTCGACGCCGGCCAGGTCGGTGACGTCCGGGTCGACGTTGCGCGGCAGACCCAGGTCGATGATGAGCCGGCGCGGAATCTCGGTCGGGGCATCCGTCATCGGGCAGGAGGGGAGTGTGCGCGCTTCGGCGGCCGGGAGCTGCAGGGAGAGTGCGCGGCCCGAGTGGAGCAGGGCCGCGTCGATCACGTGGGTGTCGGCGGTCGTGCAGGTGAGGATCAGGTCGGCCTCGGCGGCTTCGATGGCGAACGCCGACTCGGCGACGGCGGTGATCTGATGCGAGGTGGCGAACTTCTGAGCGCGGCCCGAAGGGGAGTACACCCGCACGTCCTCGGCGCCGAGGTCCCGCAGCGCGGCGAGGGAGGCCCCCGCGTAGCGGCCGGTGCCGACCAGGAGCACGCGGGTCTGGGCCCAGTCCGTGACGCGGCTTTCGGCCAGTTCGAGGGCCAGGCGCACGAGTGAACGCCCCGCGGCTCCGATGCCGGTGCGGTTCTTGACGCCCCGCGAGGTCTGCGACGCACGCTGGAAGAGGCGTTCGAGTTCGGGGCTGGTGGTGCGGAAGAGCCGGGCCTGCTCGAGGGAGCGGCGAACCTGGCCGGCGATTTCGCCCTCGCCGACGACCACCGATTCGAGGCCGCTCGTCACGGCGAAGAGGTGTTCGGCGACGCCGCTGCCGTGCACCAGGTCCAGGGTGTTCCGCAGAACGTCGACGGCCACGCCGGTGCTCGCACTGACGCCGTCGATGGCGGCGTGCACGGCCGAAATGGGGGAGGAGCCCAACGGTTCGTCGAGGTCGAGGTAGGCCTCGAACCGGTTGCAGGTGGCCACGACCACGGCACCGACCAGGGCCGGATGCCGCTCGAGAATGCCACCCGCCGTGTCGTTCGCACCGACAGACAATTTCTCCAGCACGTCAAAGCTGGAGTTCTTATGGCTGGCGGACAGGCAGATCAACACTTGATGAGTCTACGACCTGTGGCTGAGGGTCCGAATCGCCCGAGTGTCGGAAGTTTGACAGAATCAAGATAATGAACCTCGACGCGCAACACCCACTCGCAACCGGACTCACAGCCGATTCACGCCTCATCCGCGCCTACCAGGGCACCAGGCCAGACGTCACCCCCGTCTGGTTCATGCGCCAGGCCGGCCGTTCGCTGCCCGAATACCGCTCGCTGCGGGTCGGTACGCGCATGCTCGACGCCTGCCTCGACCCGGAGATGGCGAGCGAAATCACGCTGCAGCCGGTGCGCCGCCACAACGTCGACGCCGGCATCCTCTTCAGCGACATCGTCATCCCACTCAAGCTCGTGGGCGTCGACGTCGAGATCGTCGCAGGCACCGGCCCCGTCCTCGGCACGGCCGTGCGCACGGCGAAGGATGTCGCGGAGCTCACCGCTCTCGACCCGGCCGTGCTTGAGGGGAACCTCGCCCCGATCACCGCGGCGGTCGCGCGCACCGTCGCCGAGCTCGGCTCGACGCCGCTGATCGGATTCGCCGGGGCCCCGTTCACGCTGGCGGCCTATCTCGTGGAGGGCGGCCCGTCGAAGGACCACATCAACGCCCGCACGCTCATGCATGCGGACCCCGACGCCTGGGCCACCCTGATGGAGTGGACGGCCGAGGTCACCGGACGATTCCTGCGCGCGCAGGTTTTGGCCGGCGCCAGCGCCGCCCAGCTATTCGACTCCTGGGCCGGCGCGCTCTCGCTGGCCGACTACACGCGCTTCGTCGCTCCTGCCTCCACCGCGGCGATCGCCCACGTGCGCGACCTCACCTATGACGAGGGCGCCGCGGGCACGGATGCCGACGGCGTCGCGTCCGTGCGCCGCAACGTGCCCGTCGTGCACTTCGGAGTGGGCACGGGCGAGCTGCTTCGGGAGATGCACGGGGTGGGCGCCGACGTCGTCGGAGTCGACTACCGGGTGCCGCTCGATGAAGCCAACCGTCGCCTCGGCGGACTGGTCCCGGTGCAGGGCAACGTCGATCCGGCGCTCCTCGCGGCACCGTGGCCGGTGCTCGAAGCGCATGTCCTTGACGTGCTCGAGCGTGGGCGCACGGCACCGTCCCACGTGCTGAACCTGGGACACGGCGTTCCGCCGATGACCGACCCGAACGTGCTGACTCGCCTGGTGGCCTTCGTGCACGAGGTCACCGCGGTCTCCGCCAACCCAGCCGGCGCCGGCCCGGAAGCCCCGGCCGCCGCGCCGTCCGCGTCCTGACAATCGCACGCAGGCTCAGGGGGCGCGAATGAAAGACGTCATCGTCATCGGTGGAGGGGTGGCGGGCCTGATCGCCGCCCGAGCCTGCGCCCGGGTCGGACTCAGCGTGACCGTGCTCGAAGCCACCGGTGTGCCGGGCGGAGCACTCGGCAGCCACCAGGTGGCCGGCCTCACCCTCGACAGCGGTGCCGAGAGCTTCGCCGTGCGGCGGGACGTGGTGGCCGAGTTCATCGCCGACCTCGGCCTGTCCGACGAGGTTGTCGCGCCGAACCCCGCCGGCGCCTGGCTGCACCTGCCCGACGACCGCGTGCCGAATGGTTCGGTCAGCGTTCCGCTGCCTAAGGCCGGCGTGCTCGGCATCCCCGGTTCTCCGCTCGCCGACGACGTGCGCCGCGTGATCGGCTGGAGTGGCGCCTGGCGCGCCTACGCGGACCGGCTGATGCCGGTGTTGACGATCGGCCGGGAACACAGCCTGGGTGAACTCGTGCGCAAGCGGATGGGGCGCCGCGTGCTCGAACGGCTCGTCGAACCCGTGACCGCCGGGGTGTACTCGTCCGCTGCCGACGATCTCGAGATCAACGTCGTGGCCCCGGGCCTCAACTCCGCCCTCACGGTGACGGGTTCGCTCTCCGGGGCCGTGCTGTCTTTGCGCTCCGGCGCCCCGGCCGGCTCGAACGTGTCCGGGCTCCGCGGCGGCATGTTCCGGCTCGTGACCGCTCTGGTGGCCGACCTCGTGCACTTCGGCGCCGAGATCGTGACGGATGCCCCGGTCACCGCCCTGCAGCGCTCCGGCACCGAGGACGCGCCCACCTGGACGGCCACCTGCGTGGCACCGGACACGGCGGCGGACGCAGACGCGCCGGCAGCCGCGGCGGCGGAGACCACCCTGGACGCCCGCTTCGTGATCATCGCGACTCCAGGCGCGCAGGCGCTCGGCCTACTGGCCGGCCTGAGCCCGGCCCATGCGGCGCTCGCCGAACTCGACTGGCCGCAGCCGACGGCGATCGAGCTGGCCACGATCGTCATCGACGCCCCGGAGCTCGACGTGCACCCGCGCGGCACCGGCGTGCTGGTCGCGGCCGCGACCCCCGGGGTCACCGCCAAGGCGCTCACCCACGTGACCGCGAAGTGGGAGTGGTTGGCCGAGGCCGCCGGACCGGGCCGACACGTCATCCGTCTGTCCTACGGTCGCGCCGGCCAGGACAGCCCCACCGCCGTTCTCCGCGATGACGAGCTCCTCGCGCTGTCCCTGGCGGACGCCCGCACGATCCTGGGCGTCGACCTCGACGCGACCGCCGTGCGCGGTTTCGCGCGCACGGTCTGGGGCGATGCCCTCTCGCCCGCGACCGTCGGCGCGCCCGAGCGAGTCGACCAGGTGCGCGAGGTCGTGGCCGCCACCCCGGGGCTCGAACTCACGGGTGCGTGGCTCGCCGGCACCGGCCTGGCCTCGGTGATCCCGGATGCCGTCGCCGCGGCCTCCCGCACCCGGCACGCGGCCCTCGGCATCTGATCACCGGGTCACCGGCCGCGCCGACCTGCTGCTATCCCTAATGGGGGATACTCTGAGGGACACGTGCACCTTGATGAATGGAGTCACAATGCGGGGAAAGCTTCTGTTCATCACGGGTGGACTCGTCGGATACGTCCTCGGCGCGCGCGCCGGGCGCAAGCGCTACGACCAGATCGTGGCCGCGGCAGACAACCTGTGGAACGCGCCGCCCGTTCAGCGCCGGGTGAACGAGGCGCGCGACTTCGCGCTCGAGCGGGTCGGGGATGTGCCGTCGGCACTCCTCGAGACCGGCAAGAAGATCGCCTCGGTCATGCAGTCCAAGACGTCCAAGACGTCCGGAACCAGTTACACCGTGCCGACACCGACGACGGCCGCCGGCGACACCACCACGAAATAATCACCGCGACACTCCGAACGAAGGGGAAACTGTGAGAAACAGCGAATTCAACCCGAAGAGCCGGAAATCGACGTTCGACCTTCTCGGTGAGTTGCCCGGTCAGATCATCGCCCTGGTCAAGGCCGAACTCGACGCGGCCAAGGCGGAGTTCGCCGGTAAGGCCAAAAACATCGGGCTGGGCATCGGGCTCTTCGTCGGGGCGGCCCTGTTCGCGTTCTTCGCGGCCCTGGTGCTGGTCGCCCTCGCGGTCATCGCGCTCGCCCTCGTCCTGCCGCTCTGGCTCGCGACCCTGATCGTGGCGGTCGCCCTGTTGCTGCTCGCGCTCCTGTTGGGGCTGATCGGCAGAAACCGGCTGCAGGCGGGAACGTCATCGGATCCGGACGGCGTGACGGAGAGCATCCGTCGCGACGTCGACGCCCTCAAGGGAATTGGCAAATATGAGCACTGAAGTGAACACGACGACACATGAGGCCGTCCGCGGGAGCGTCGAAGCTGTCACGGTTGAGGCCGGTCCGCGCACCAAGACCGAGTTGCGCGCCGAGGTCGCCCGTGCCCGCGTCGAACTCGCGCAAACGCTCGACGCGATCGAGTACCGGCTCAACGTGCCGAGGCAGTTGCGCGTGCGCTCGCGCCTGGTCAACGTGCGCCTGCGGGAACTCGGCGAAAAGAATCCCCTCGCACTGGCCGGCATCGTCTTGGGCGCGGCCACGGTCGCGGTGGGCGCCGTCTGGCTCGGTGTCAGGGGCGTGCAGCGCCGCTGAGGCCAACGGAAGCCGGTACCCGACCGCGCAGTTTTGGCTCTCGCGGCAAAGGAGTAGAGACTAGTAGTTATGACTCACCCGGCTGCCGGAGAGGCAGTAAACCCACCTCACTCCACCACCTCTGCCGAGACCCACGGAACGACTGACGCGCCAGGCGCGTCGCCGCAGGGTTTCACGCTCTTCGCTGTGCTGCGCAAGGATCCGAGCAACCCGGACGACCTCGACGGCCACGATGTGCCCCGAGCCGTACTGGAGCTCGACGACGTCATCGGTCTGGTTGAGGCCGAGGGCGTCACCGTCCGCGGCTTCTACGACGTCTCCGGGCTCCGCGCCGACGCCGACGTGATGATCTGGACCCACGCACCGGACGCCGAGACCCTGCAGTGGGCCCACCGCCAGCTGCGTCGTAGCCGCCTCCTCAAGAGCCTCCTGCCGACCTGGAACGCCATGGGCGTGCACCGCGACGCCGAGTTCAACAAGAGCCATGTGCCTGGGTTCCTGCGCGGAGTGGAGCCGAAGGGCTGGCTGACCCTCTACCCGTTCGTGCGCAGCTACGAGTGGTACCTGCTGCCGGAGGCCGAGCGCAGTGCCATGCTCGCCGACCACGGACGCAAGGGCGCGGCCTTCCGCGGAGCCATCGCCAACACCGTCTCCTCGTTCGCCCTCGGCGACTACGAGTGGCTGCTGCCGATCGAAAGCGACGAGCTCACCGAGCTAGTCGACCTGATGCGCGAACTGCGCAACACCGAGGCGCGCCGCCACGTGCGCGAAGAGGTCCCGTTCTACACCGGCCGCCGCATCTCGACGGCCGAACTGGTGGAGGTTCTGCAGTAATGACTACCTACGATGCCATCCTGCTCGCCGGCTTCGGCGGCCCCGAGGGTCAGGACGATGTGATCCCGTTCCTGCGCAACGTCACCGGCGGGCGCGGCATCCCCGAGGAGCGCCTCGAAGAGGTCGCCAAGCACTACCGCCACTTCGGCGGGGTCAGCCCGATCAACGACCAGAACCGTGTGCTGCGCGCCGCGCTCCAGGCCGAACTGGAACGTCGCGGCATCGACCTGCCCGTGCTCTGGGGCAACCGCAACTGGGCACCCTACCTGCGCGACACCATCAGCGAGGCCAACGACAACGGCCAGACCCGGCTCCTGGCCATCGCCACCAGCGCCTACAGCTCTTACTCCGGCTGCCGCCAGTACCGCGAGGACTTCGCGGCCGCGCTGACCGCGACCGGGCTGGAGGGCGTGGTGCACATCGACAAGGTGCGCCAGTTCTTCGACCACCCCGGATTCGTCACCCCGTTCGTGACCGCCCTCCAGAAGGGGCTCGCGGATGTCGCGGCCCAGGTCCCCGGAATCGACCTGGCCACCGAGGTCGAAATCCTGTTCTCGACCCACTCGATCCCGATGACCGACGCCAACAAGAGCGGCCCGGCCGAGCGCGGCTTCGGCGAGGGTGGCGCCTATGCGGCGCAGCACCTCGCCGTCGCCCAGAAGGTCATGGTCGGGGTGGACACCCCGTGGCAGCTGGTCTTCCAGTCCCGCAGCGGGCCGCCCACCATGCCGTGGCTCGAGCCCGACATCAACGACGCCATCGCGTTGCTGCCGGAGCGGGGCATCCGTGCCATCGTCATCGTGCCGCTCGGCTTCGTCAGTGACCACATGGAGGTCATGTGGGACCTCGACAACGAGGCCACCGAGACCGCCGGGGACCTCGGCCTGGTGTCCGTGCGCGTGCCGACGCCCGGCGTCGACCCGGCCTTCGTGAGCGGGCTCATCGACCTGGTTGAGGAGCGTATGAACGACACGCCCGCCGACGCTCGTCCGCACGAGACCGACCTCGGACCCTGGTACGACGTCTGCCGCCCCGGTTGCTGCGAGAACGTGCGCCTGGGCTTCAAGCCGGCCGTCGCCGGGATGGCTCCGTGAGCCTGATCCGCGTCGGAACCCGTGGCAGCGCGCTCGCCCTGGCGCAGACCACTGCGATTGCGAACCGCATCGCGACCGCGTCCGGCTCCGAGGTCGAAATCGTCACGGTCACGACGCACGGCGACACCTCCCGTGAGTCTCTGTCGAGCCTGGGCGGCACGGGCGTCTTCGCCAGCGCCCTGCGGGAGTCGCTCCTGGCCGAAGAATGCGACGTCGTCGTGCACTCCTTCAAGGACCTGCCGACGGCCGCCTACCCGGGTCTCCGGATCGGCGCCACCCCGAAGCGTGCGGATGCGCGCGACGTGCTGTGCGCCCGCGATGGGCTGAACCTGACCACCCTGCCCGAGGGCGCGCGAGTCGGCACAGGGTCACCGCGCCGGGCCGCTCAGCTGCGATCGCTGCGCCCGGATCTGGACGTCGTGGACATCCGTGGCAACGTGGAGACCCGTCTGAACCGTGTGGCCGTGGGCGACCTCGACGCCGTCGTGCTCGCCGCCGCGGGCCTCAGCCGGCTCGCGCTGCTCGAGTCCGTGGACGGCGAATACCTGGAACTGTCGGATTGGCCGACCGCACCCGGCCAGGGAGCGCTCGCGCTCGAGGTGCGCGACGGGAAGCTCGACCGTACTCTCGCCACGGCCCTCACTGCGATCAACCACTCGACCAGCCAGACCACCGTCATGGCCGAGCGTCTGGTGCTGGAGCGGCTCGAAGCCGGCTGCGCCGCGCCCATCGGCGCCATGGCCGCGATC
Organism: Cryobacterium sp. TMT2-15-1; assembly: GCF_004402345.1. Taxonomy (NCBI): domain Bacteria; kingdom Bacillati; phylum Actinomycetota; class Actinomycetes; order Micrococcales; family Microbacteriaceae; genus Cryobacterium; species Cryobacterium sp. TMT2-15-1. The sequence goes on from NZ_SOGD01000053.1 coordinate 19,704, forward strand.
GACGATGGACTCCTGTTCCTCACCGCCACGGTGTACAGCCCGGACGGCTCCCGAAGCGTCGTGAGCTCCCATGCCGCGACCCCCGACTCCCACTCCCTTGCGCACCTGACCGAGGCCGCGCAAGACGTGTCCAACCGTGTTTCGTGTGACCTGCTCGCCGGCGGCGCTGCCGACTTCGCCCCGATGAAGGTGACTTCGTGATGAACTCGCGCTACAAGACAAAAACCAGCCTCGCCAAGCCGCTCACCGGCTGGCGGGTTCTCGTGCCGCGCGGCGGCCCGTGGGGCGACCACGTCGCCGCCGACCTGCGCTCCAAGGGCGCCCAGCCGATCGTGGCCCCCATGATCAACTTCGCCCCGACCGACGACGCCCCCGCGCTCGAGGCCGCCCTGGCACGCCTCGCGGCGGGCGACTTCGACTGGATGACCGTGACCAGCGCCACGACCGTCGACGTTCTGTCGTCGCACCGTGCCGTCGTGGCGGCGTCCACGCGCATCGCGGCGGTCGGCGAGACGACGGCCGCGGCCCTGATCGCGGCCGGTTACCGGGTCGACATCGTCCCCTCCGAAGACAACTCGGCCCGGGGACTCCTCGAGGAGTGGGAAACGGCCACCTCGGGCCAGGTGCCGCTGCGCATCCTCACCCTCCGCTCGGAAATCGCCAAGCCACTGCTGACCGAGGGGCTGCGCCGGATCGGCCACGACGTCGAATCGGTCGTCGCATACCGTACCATCGGCGTCCCGGTCGACCAGCGCGTCGTCGCGGACGTCGCGGCCGGCACCGTCCAGGCCCTGCTCGTCACCTCCGGAAGCGTGGCGCAGCAGGTGCAGGATCAACTCGGGCCGATCCCCGAATCGACCGTGGTGGCCTGCATCGGGCCGCGGACGGCGCGGGATGCGGCGGCCATCGGCCTGCGCGTCGACGTCGTGGCCGACTCGCCCAGCGCCGAGTCTCTGATCCAGGCCCTGGTGCACGTCGCCCAGTCCCGCTGACGGTTCGCGCACGCCCGGCCCGGCGACGTAGGGTTGACGGGTGATAAACCCCGTCATCCGCCCGCGACGGTTGCGCACCACTCCCGCGCTCCGTCGCCTGGCCAGCGAAATCCGTCTGCACCCCTCCGAATTGGTTCTTCCGATGTTCGTGCGGGAGGGCAGCGGCGACCCGATGCCGATCCAGTCGATGCCCGGGGTGGTTCAGCACACCATTGACAGCGCCCGGCGGGCGGTGACCGAGGCCGCGGAAGCGGGCATCGGCGGCGTCATGCTCTTCGGGGTGCCGACCGTGCGCGACGCCGTCGGCTCCGGGGCGACCGATCCCGACGGCATCCTCAACGCCGCCACCCGCGCGCTGGCCGACGAGGTCGGCGACGCCCTCGTCGTGCAGACCGACCTCTGCCTCGACGAGTTCACCGACCACGGCCACTGCGGATTGGTCGGCGCAGACGGCAGCGTCGACAACGATTCCACCCTCGAGCGCTACTGCGACATGGCGCTCGTGCAGGCGGCCTCCGGCTCGCAGCTGCTCGGCCTGAGCGGAATGATGGACGGCCAGGTTGCCGCCGTGCGCCAGGCGCTCGACCAGAACGGTTACGTCGATACGGCCGTGCTCGCCTACTCGGCCAAGTACGCCTCGGCCTTCTACGGTCCCTTCCGCGACGCGGTGGAGTCAACCCTCGACGGTGACCGGCGCAGCTACCAGCTCGACCCGGCGAACCGCCGGGAGGGCGTGCGTGAGGCCCGGCTCGACATCCAGGAGGGCGCCGACATCGTGATGGTGAAGCCCGCCGGCAGCTATCTCGACGTGCTCGCCGAGGTCGCCGCCGTCAGTGACGTTCCGGTCTGGGCCTACCAGGTGTCCGGTGAATACGCGATGATTGAGGCCGCCGCCGCCCACGGCTGGATCGACCGCCGCCGGGCCGTCGAGGAGTCCGTGCTCAGCATCCGTCGCGCCGGAGCGGACGCCGTGCTCACCTACTGGGCGGTCGAACTGGCCACCTGGTTCAACGAAAGACAGGCCCGATGATGTCCCGCAACGACGATCTCTTCGCCCGCGCGCAGCGCGCCATCCCCGGCGGAGTGAACTCACCCGTTCGGGCCTTCCGGTCGGTCGGGGGTACCCCGCTGTTCCTGGTGAAAGCGAAGGGCGCCTACGTCACCGACTCGGACGGGCGCGAATACGTCGACCTGGTCAGCTCCTGGGGCCCGGCCATCCTCGGCCATGCCCACCCGGAGGTCGTGCAGGCCGTGCAGGATGCCGCCGCGCTCGGCCTGTCCTTCGGTGCCTCCACGCCCGGCGAGACCATCCTGGCCGAACTGATCGAGGAACGCGTCGGCGCGGTCGAGAAGCTGCGCCTGGTCTCGACCGGCACCGAGGCCACCATGACGGCCATCCGTCTGGCTCGCGGTTTCACCGGTCGTGACCTGCTGATCAAGTTCGCCGGGCACTACCACGGTCACTCGGACGGACTGCTGGCTCAGGCAGGGTCCGGCCTGGCCACGCTGGCCCTGCCCGGCTCGGCCGGGGTCACGGCGGCGACGGCCGCGCAGACCCTCGTGCTGCCGTACAACGACCTGGATGCCGTACGAGTCGCCTTCGAGGCGCACCCGGGCCGGATCGCCGCCGTGATCACCGAGGCGGCGGCGGCGAACATGGGTGTCGTGGCTCCCGACGCCGGCTTCAACGCCGCGCTCACCGCCCTCGCGCACGAGCATGGCGCGCTCCTGATCATCGACGAGGTCCTCACCGGCTTCCGCGTGCATCCGGCCGGCTACTGGGGACTGGACACCATGGGCCAGGGGCAGGCGGACTACACGCCGGACCTGTTCACCTACGGCAAGGTCATCGGCGGAGGCCTGCCGGTGGCGGCCCTCGGCGGTCGCGCCGACGTGATGGACTTCCTGGCTCCGAACGGCCCGGTCTACCAGGCCGGCACGCTCTCCGGGAACCCGGTGGCGGTCGCCGCCGGCATCGCCACCCTGCGGGCCCTGGACGAGAGCGTCTACGAGCGCATCGACGCGACCGCGCTGCTGCTCTCCGAGGCCGTCTCCGCCGCCTTCTCGGCCGAGAGCGTCGCGCACAGCGTGCAGCGGGCCGGTAACCTGTTCAGCTTCGTATTCGGTGCGGAAGCAGCGGCCAGCGCGCCTCGGGATTACGCGCAGGTGCAGCGCCAGGAGACGTTCCGCTACGGTCCGTTCTTCCACTCCATGCTGGATCAGGGAGTTTCGCTGCCGCCGTCCGTGTTCGAGGCCTGGTTCGTCTCCAACGCCCACGACGAGAGCGCGGTCGGCTGGATCCTCGATGCCCTCCCTGCCGCAGCGAAGGCCGCGGCCGCCGCGACCCCGCAGGTGTGACCCGTAGGTGTGACCCGTACACCCGGGAGTTATTCCTTTGTGAGGTTCCGACAGGTGGATTTTGCCTCGGAACAGGCAGACTAGACGCATGGCTTCCCTCCGCGTTCACTCTGACCGGCTTGAGATCCACCTCACGAAAGCGGAGAAGACCCTCGCCCTGCGGCGCGAGGACATCGTCGTACCGCGCGGGAACATCCGTTCGGTGACGATCACGGATGACCCGTGGATCTGGATCCGCGGGATCCGTTCTCCCGGGGTGGGCCTGCCGCAGGTGGTCGCGGTGGGCACCTGGAAGTTCCGCGGCGGCAAGGACTTCCTGGCGATCAAGCGCAAGCGCCAGGCGGTCGTGATCGACCTCATCGACGATGAGTTCTCCCGGGTGATCCTGACCACCAACCACGCCCCGGACCTGATCGCGTCGCTCAAGCTCAGCGGTTGACCGTCCCGCTGGTCGAGCATGTCCGCTGTCGAACCGAAGCGCGCTAGCGGCGCACGTCGACGACGGTGCGACCGTGCATGGTGCCCGCCAGGATGCCCGCGGCGGCAGTGAAGCTCGCCTCCAGCGGGATCACCTGGGTGAGCTGGTCGAGCAGGCCCAGGTCGAGGTCCGTGGCGAGGCGCTGCCAGGCCTCCTCGCGCTGGGCGAGCGGGGCCTCGACCGAATTGATCCCGATCAGGCTGACGGCGCGCAGGATGAAGGGCATGACCGTGGCCGGAAGGTCGGCTCCCTGGGCCAGGCCGCAGGAGGTGACCACTCCGCCGTAGTTCGTCTGGGCGAGGACGTTGGCGAGGGTGGCGCTGCCGACCGAGTCGACGGCCCCGGCCCAGCGCTGGCCCTGCAGCGGTTTGCCGGCCTCGCTGAGGGTGCCGCGATCGACGAGCTCGACGGCGCCGAGCCCGCGCAGGTAGTCCCCGAGCTCGTCGATGCGGCCGGTTGACGCGTGCACCTGGAAGCCGCGGGCGGCGAGCAGTGCCACGGCAATGCTGCCGACCCCGCCGGCCGCGCCGGTCACCAGCACGGCACCGGATTCCGGTGTGACTCCACCCCGTTCGAGGCCGAGTACGGACAGCATGGCGGTGAACCCCGCCGTGCCGATCGCAGCGGCCCGCACGGCGCTGATACCGTTCGGCAGCCGCACCAGGGAGGCCCCCGACACGCGGGCCCGTTCGGCCAACCCGCCGTGGTGCGTCTCGCTCAGACCGGCCCCGTTGAGGATGACCTGGTCTCCGGCCGACCAGCGCGGGTCGGCGCTCTGCTCGACCGTTCCGACCAGGTCGATCCCGGCGATCAGGGGCCAGGCGCGCACGACCCCGGGGCGGCCCATCAGGGCGAGCCCGTCCTTGTAGTTGATGCTTGAGTACTCGACAGCGATGGTGACGTCGCCGGCCATCAGGAAGCCGTCGTCGACCACGCGGAGGGCCGCGCTCTGCGTCTTCCGGCCCTCGGCATCTACGGTGCGGTCGACGACGATGGCCCGGAACTCAGTCTCAATACCCATGCGTCGAGACTACGCGGGCGTTCGAGTCAGGTGGTCAGGTGACGTCGCGCTTCCAGCTGACCGCATAGCCGATCACGGTCGCGGCGAGCATGTAGGCCAGGAGGACGAGCCCGCCCTGCCACCACTCGAGCAGCGCCGCCGGGGTGCCTCCCGGCGCGGCGAGGGTGAAAAAGCTCGCGCCGACCAGGGCATCGGAGGCGGCCCCCGGCAGATAGTTGCCGATTCCTCGCGTCACGTCGGTGAACAGGGACGCGAAGCGCAACAGCGGTTCGACGAACTGGGTGAAGGCGAGCACGATGACGATCGACGCCACCTGGCTGGGCACGAGCACGCCGAGGCCCACACCGATGGTCGACCAGATGGCCATGGCGAGCACCGTGCGGCCGATCAGTGCCCAGGTGGCGCTATCGGCCAGCAGCGGGTCGACGTCGAACGCGCTGATGACGAGCGCGCCGACGCCCACGGATGCGAGCAGCGCGACGACCCCGAAGACCGCGCCGACCACGAAGAGAGTGATCGTCTTGGCCCCGAGCACCTGGGCCCGCCGGGGATTGGCGAGGAATGTGGGGGTGAGGGTCTGGTGCCGGAATTCGCCCGTGGTGGCGAGGGCCCCGAGCAGAACCGGGAAGACATAGCCGACGGATGACGCGAAGCTGTAGATCAGGGGTGGGAGGCTGCCGAACCCGGCGAGTCCCTGGGATCCGGCACCGGCGGCATCCGGGCTGATCGCGCCGCTCTCGATCCCCGCGAACAGCGCCGAGAGGCCGCCGGCGAGCAGGGCGATATAACCGAACATGACCGCGGCGAGGACCCACCACAGGCGCGTTGTGCCGAGCTTGGCGAACTCGGCGCCGAGGGCGCGGATGAAGGACGTCATCGCGACTCGCCTCCGTTTCCGTTTGCGTTGCCGTTCACGAGGGCGAGGAAGGCATCCTCGAGCCCCTTCCTCTCCCGGTGCAAAGCGCTGAGTTCCACGCCGGCCGAGAACGCGATGTGGCCGATCAGGGCCGGGTCGGGTGCAGCGGCGAACAACCCGGTGCGCCCGGTGGAAAACTCGATGCCGGCTTGGCTGAGGGCGGCCTCGAGAGCCGTGCGGTCGGGGGAGTCGACCAGGATGCGCGGCGCCGCCTCGGTCTCGAGGCTCGACAGGGTGCCTCGGTGCACGAGGGCTCCGTCGGCGATGATGATCACGTCGTCGACGCTCTGCTGCACCTCGGAGAGCAGGTGGGAGCTGACCAGAACCGTGCGCCCCTCGTCGGCCATGGTGCGGAGGAAGCCGCGGATCCATTTGATCCCCTCCGGGTCGAGCCCGTTGATCGGCTCGTCCAACACGAGCACGCCGGGGTCGCCGAGCAGGGTGAAGGCCAGACCGAGCCGCTGCCGCATGCCCAGCGAGAAGCCGCCGACACGCTGGGCGCCGTGTGCGCCGAGGCCGACCGTGTGCAGCACCGCGTCGATGCGGGCGGAGGGCAGCCCCGCCGCGATGGCGTAGACCGCCAGGTGGTTCCGGGCACTGCGGCCGGGATGGAAGCTGGCTGCCTCCAGGGCGGCCCCGACGGTCTGCAGCGGGCGGGGCAGGTCACGGTAGCGGATGCCGTCGATGGTGGCCGTGCCGGACGTGGGCGCGACCAGCCCGAGCAGCATGCGCAGCGTGGTGGTCTTTCCGGCGCCGTTGGGGCCGAGAAAGCCGGTGACCCGGCCGGGCTCCACGGTGAACGACAGGTTGTCCACCGCGGTGACGCTGCCGAACGTCTTGGTGATGTTGCTGAACTCGATGACCGCGCCGACCGGCATCCGTTCCCCCTTCGTTGCTGGTAGTCCCGCGCTGGTAGTCGTTCGCTGGGATCTGGTTCCAGCCTAGGGGCGGAGACGGCCGGGTCAGGTAATGCGGAGGAAGACGCGCAGCGCGGCGAGCAGCCGGCCCACCTCGTCGACGGTGTTGTACGGGGCCAGGCCGATCCGCAGGCCGCCACGGTCGCCGAGTCCGAGGTGCCGGGAGGCTTCGAGGGCGTAGAACGAGCCGGCGGGGGCGAGGATACCCTGCTTGCACAGGTGGCGGGACGCATCCGCGGTGTCGTGGCCGGCGAACGTGACCAGCACGGTGGGTGTGCGCACGGCAGCCCTCGAGTGCAGTCGTGCCCCCGGCAGCTCCGCCAGGCCGGCCTCCAGTTCGCTGCGCAGGGTCTCCTCGTGGTGTTCGAGAGCCTGGGACGAGCGGATCAGGCGCTCCCGCCGAGAGGCCCCGGCCGGCGCGGCGCCGCCGAGGCCGGCGAGGAATTCGACGGCGGCCGTGACCCCCGCCATCGTCTCATAGGGGAGCGTGCCCAACTCGAAACGCTCGGGCACCTGGTCGCTCGAGGGCACCAGCTTGTCGGGATGGATCGATTCGAGCAGCGCGGGCGCGGCAGCGAGAATCCCGCAGTGCGGACCGAAGAACTTGTAGGCCGAGCAGACGAAGAAGTCCGCTCCCAGCGCCGCGACGTCCACCGACGCGTGCGGCGTGTAGTGCACTCCGTCGACGTACAGGAGCGCGCCGACGGAATGTGCGAGCCGGGCGATCGCCGCCACCGGAGGGCGGGTGCCGATCAGGTTGGAGGCGGCGGTCACGGCTACCAGCCGGGTGCGCTCGCTGAGGACCGCGGCGATGTCCGGGACGCTCAGCTCACCGGTGGCCGGGTCGAAGTCCGCCCAACGCACCGTGGCGCCGGCCCGGTCGGCGGCCTGCATCCATGGGCGGATGTTCGCGTCGTGGTCGAGCCGGGTGACCACGACCTCGTCGCCCGGGCCCCATCCGGATGACAGGGCGTTCGCCAGGTCGTAGGTCAGCTGCGTGGCGCTGCGCCCGTAGACGATTCCGCGTTCTTCGGCGCCGAGCAGATCCGCCATGGCGCTCCGGAATCCGGTGACGGCGTCCTCCGCGTTCTGCTGGGAAGCGCTGCCCGTTCCCCGGATCGAGAGCGGCCCGGTCAGGGTCGACGCGATCGCGGAACCGACCGCCAACGGGGTCTGGGTGCCGCCCGGGCCATCGAAGAAGGCCGTGCCGGTGGAGAGGGCGGGAAAGCTGGGTCGGATCGTCTGCGCATCAAAGGTCACAGTGCATCCAATCACGGCCTCCAATCACGGCCCCGTCTCCTGCCTCGGGCAAGGAGCAGGTCGGCATCGGCGAGAGGGCGCACCGCGACCGGTCAGGCCCCGGCGTGCGCGTCAGCGTGGGCGGTGGCGTGGGCCCCGCACGCCGGGGCCTTGGCGGCGACGCAGCCCAGGCAGACGACGAGCTGTTCCCGGCAGGAGGCATCCCGGCAGTTGAGCAGATTCTTCGTCGGTTCGCCGCACACCGAGCAGCGCCCGATCACGGCGGTGTGGTCGCTGAAGTTCAGCGACATCCGCTGGTCGAAGACGTAGAGCGAACCGTTCCAGAGGCCGTCGTCGCCGAAGGCCTCGCCGTAGCGCACGACGCCGCCGTCAAGCTGGTAGACCTCGCCGAAGCCGCGCTCCTTCATCAGAGAACTGAGCACCTCGCAGCGGATGCCGCCGGTGCAGTAGGTGACGACGGGCTGGTCCTTGAGGTGGTCGTACGTGCCGCTCTCCAGCAGAGCCACGAACTCGCGGGTGTTGGCGACATCCGGCACGATCGCGTTCTGGAAGCGGCCGATCTCGGCCTCGAACGCGTTGCGGCCGTCAAAGAGAACGACCTCGTCGCCGCGCTCACCGACGAGGGCGTGCAGCTCAGCCGGGGAGAGCTTGGCGCCGCCGCCGACCACGCCGCCGGCGTCGACGCGCAACTCGCCGGGTGCGCCGAAGCTCACGATCTCATCCCGCACCTTCACGACCAGCCGGGGGAAGTCGAGGCTCAAGCCCTGCTCATCGAGCCCGGTGCCCTCGCTCCACTTGACGTCAAGATTCTTGAACGGGGCGTAGTCCCGAGTCTTGCGCAGATAGCGCTTGATCGCGGGAAGGTCGCCGCCGACGGTGCCGTTGAGGCCGTCGGTGGAGATCAGGATTCGCCCGCGCAGGCCCAGCGATTCGCACAGGTCTCGCTGCCAGAGGCGCACGGCCTCGGGGTCGGCCAGCGGGGTGAAGACGTAGTAGAGCAGGATCTTCGGAATGGCCACCACGCCATTTTACCGAGCTTGACGCGTGGTTCACGCCGGGTCCGCTCCGTGCACGCCGGTTCGCTCCAGCAGGGCGCCGTGCGGGACGGTCGTCTAAACTGTTGGCAACCATTGGAGGCAACGTGGCCCGGAATGACCCCCTCGCCCGCTTCTGCGAGGTCCCGCTCTTCACCCTGACCAGCACCGACATGACCGACGGGGCCCCGCTCGCCGCGGCGCAGTTCGGCCTGGGGTCCGGTGGCCGGAACATGTCGCCGCAGCTGTCCTGGTCGGGGTTCCCGGCCGGGACGAAGAGTTTCGCCGTGACCGTGTACGACCCCGACGCGCCGACCGGTTCCGGGTACTGGCACTGGGCGGTCTTCAACCTGCCGGCGACCTGCACCTCCCTGCCGGCCGGGGCCGGAGCGTCGGGCGGGCGCCTGCTGCCCCCTGGCGCGGTCACCCTGCCCAATGAGGCCCGGCGGCCGGCCTTCGTCGGCGCGGGACCGCCGGCCGGCACCGGCACGCACCGGTACCAGTTCATCGTGTACGCGGTCGACGTGGCCAGACTCGACGTCGACCCGGACTCGACCCCGGCCGTACTCGGGTTCACCCTGCACTCCCACACGCTGGGCCGCGCCGTGCTGGAGGCCACGGGCGTGTTCGGCGGAGCCCCCGCCGACCTGAAACACCACTAGGCACCCCCGGAACGCGGTGCCGGCCGTGCGCGCTCAGGCGGCGTCGAGCGTCGCCGACTCCTCCGCCGTGAGCGTGAACTCGGTCGCCTGAACCGAATCGCGGATACTCTCCGGGCGGGAGGCTCCCGGGATCGGGATCACGTGAGGCGACTTCGACAGGTGCCAGGCGAGGCAGACCACCTGCGGACTCACTCCGCGTTCGGCGGCGACGGACGCGAACGCGGGGAACCGAGCCCCGAGTGACTCGGCGGATCGGATGCCGCCGAGCGGACTCCAGGGGATGAACGCGATCCCGAGCTCGTCGCAGAGCCTCAGCTCGGGCTCGCTGCTGCGGAACGCCGGGGAGAACTGGTTCTGCACGGACGTCAGGCGGCCGCCCAGGATCTCGCTGGCCATCAGGATCTGCTCCGGGTTCACGTTGGAGATGCCAGCCAGTTCGATCGTGCCGGCATCGAGCAGCTCGCTCAGGGCCCCGATCGAGTCGGCGTAGGGCACGGCCGGGTCGGGTCTGTGGAACTGGTAGAGCCCGATGGCGTCGCCGCCGAGGCGCTTCAGCGACGCTTCGGCGGCCCGCTTCAGGTGGTCGGGACGGCCGTCCACGGCCCAGGTGCCGTCCCCCGGCCGGAGGTGCCCGCCCTTCGTCGCCACGAGCACGTTCGACGTGTCGCCGCCCCACGACGCGATCGCGCCGGCAATGAGGGTTTCGTTGTGGCCGACCTCGTCGCTGTGCACGTGGTACGAATCCGCCGTATCGAAGAGCGTGACGCCCGCCTCGAGGGCGGCGTGAATCGTGGCCACGGAGCGTGCGGCATCCGGTCGCCCCTCTATCGACATCGGCATGCCGCCGAGCCCGATGGCGCTGACTTCGTGTTGGGCGATGAGTCTGGTCTTCATGAGTCCTTCGATCCCCGGGCGAGGCCGGTGTCCGGCCTTGCGGCCACGGTGAGGGTGAGGGTGAGGGGCGGAGCGTCGCCCGGCCCCGGTTGAGGGCGGTCGGCTGGTGGCATCACCAGGCGTAGTGCTCCGGCGCCGGCCGTCGGCCGGGGAAGATCTCGTCCAGCCGGGTAAGGGAGGCGGAATCGAGGCTCACCGTGAGTGCGCGCACCGCGGCATCCAACTGGCCCAGGGTGCGCGGGCCCACGATCGGGGCGGTTACCGCCGGCTGGTGCAGCAACCAGGCCAGTCCGACGTCTCCCGGCTCATGGCCGAGCTCCGCGCAGAAGTCCTCGTACTGCCCGATCGCGGCGCGGTTCTTCTCGAGCAGCTCGCTGACCTTGCCCTCCAGGCGGCGCTTGCCCTCCTGCTCCTTGCGAAGCACCCCGGCCAGCAGCCCGCCCTGCAGCGGCGACCAGGGGATGATGCCCAGGCCGTTGCTGACGGCGGAGGGAATGACCTCGAGCTCGATGTCACGGGTCAGCAGGTTGTAGATCGACTGCTCGCTGACCAGCCCGGTGAAGTTGCGCCGCTTCGCCTCGGCCTGGGCGGTGGCGATGTGCCAGCCGGCGAAGTTGCTGCTGCCGGCGTAGAGGATCTTGCCCTGCGCGACGGCCGTCTCCATCGCCTGCCAGATCTCGTCCCACGGAGTGTTCCGGTCAATGTGGTGGAACTGGTAGACGTCGATGTAGTCCGTCTGCAACCGGGTGAGGCTGGCGTCGAGCGCGCGCCTGATGTTGAGTGCGGAAAGCTTGCCTTCGTTGGGCAACCCGCTCATGTCGCCGTAGAGCTTGGTCGCGAGCACGGTTCCCTCACGGCGCGCACCGCCCTGGGCGAACCAGTTGCCGATGATCTTCTCGGTGCCGCCCTTGCCGGCGCTGTCGCCGTAGACGTTCGCAGTGTCGAGGTAGTTGATTCCGTGGCCGCGGGCCGAGTCCATGATCGCGTGGGCCTCGTCTTCCGGGGTCCACTGGCCGAAGTTCATGGTACCGAGGCAGAGGCGTGATACCTCGAGGCCGGAGCGGCCGAGCTGTGTGTATTCCATGGTACCCAGCATCCTCCCGCGACGAGCGGCCTGTCCAACCGAGGGTTGGGTGCGGCCGCCGGCGCGCGATCTCGCAATCGCGGGAGGGGCAGCGGCAGCTGAGGCTTTCTCAGCTTGCTCGCGGAACGACCACTTACAGTTCAGGGGTGAACCAGATCCGCAGCTCCGCCAGATGAGCCACCAGACCCGCCCCGAACCGCACCGCCCCAAGAAGCACCGCGAAACCAGCCTGTCTCGCGTCCCGGTGTGGGCCTGGCGGGCGCTGATGCACCGCATCTCGCCCGGCGAGCTGCATCGCTTCAACGCGGAACCCCTCGACGCCGTCGACTACCATTTCGATCTCGACTACGTGGGTGACGGCATCCGTGACCATCGTCTCGACGTGCTGGTGCCGCATGAGGCGCCGGGGCCGCTGCCGGTCTACGTCTACTTCCACGGCGGCGGCTGGACCTCGGGCGACAAGGCGCCGCTGACGAAGTACGCGGCCAGCCAGGCGGTCGACGGCATGATCGTCGTCAACGCGAACTACCGGATGGCGACGCGCTTCCAGCTGAAGCACATGTTGGACGACGGCAACGAGGTGTTGCGTTGGGTGGCCCGCAACATCGAGGAGTTCGGCGGGGATCCCCACCGGATCGTGCTCGGCGGGGATTCCGCCGGCGGCCACATCGCGGTCGACACGCTGATCTACGACCGGAAGCAGACCAACACGCGCCACACCTGGCAGCAGGACGGCGCACATCCGGAATCGCAAGAGGTCTACCGCCGCCTGGGTGCCTTCGTGCGCCGCGTCTCCGGGTGCCGCTCGCGGCCGTCGCAACCGTCGCCTAGATGGGGCCGCAGGGAAACCTTCGGACATCGGACATCGGCTCACCGGGTCTGACAGGCCCGACCATCGGGGCCGATACCGGAACCGGGGTCGACCACCGGGGGGCAAGGTCAGGCTTGGGCGCCCGTCGCGGCGAGCACGCCGCCGAGGCCGATCATCATGACGCCGCCGCCCGCGGCGAGGTGCTCCATGCGGCGGGGGGACGAGGCGAACCAGTCGCGGGCCGAGCCTGCCGCGAGGGCCCACACGCTGTCGCCGAGCAGGGCCAGGAGCACGAACACGAGGCCCAGGGTCAGCAGCTGCAGCGGGACGGCCCCGGCCGAGTAGTCCACGAACTGGGGCAGCACGGCCACGAAGAACACGATCGACTTGGGGTTGCTGATCCCCACGACCGATCCCTCGGCCAGCAGGCGCCACTTCGTCTTCGGCACACTGCTCAGTCCGAGGCTCCGGGCGGCCGCGTGCCGGTGTCGGATGGCCTGCACGCCGAGGTAGACGATGTACGCGGCGCCGGCGAACTTGATCGTCGTGAACACCACGATGGACCCGGTCACGATTGCGCCGAGGCCCAGCGCGACGGCCGCGACCACCGGGATCAGTCCGAGGGCGTTGCCGAGCACGCTCAGCAGACCGCCGAGGCGTCCGAGCGCCAGGGAACGCCCGATCACGAACAGCACGGTGGGTCCGGGCAGCACGATCAGGGCGACGGATGCCAGCGCGAACGTCAGCAGGTTGGGCAACGGGACCATATACGAAAGGTTAGACCCGGCCGGGCGTCCGGGGCATCCGCTGTCGCGAGTGCGCCGAGTCCGGTCGAGAGTGACCCGCGGAACGGGCACGCTCAACCGGAGGCACTGTGGTAATCGTGCAGGTTCCGGTCGTGCGGGCCCGGATGCTTGTGGCTCGCGGCAGCAGAATGCGCCCCGGCACCGCCGGTGGCTAGCCTCTCAAGATGCACATGCTCTGGCGCACCCTCCTGCACTCCGTCCTCTCCCGCTTCGGCCCGCGCCTGGGCCACTACGACGTGGCCAGCACCCGGTTCATCACTGTGCCGACCGACCAAGACATCCTTCGGCACATGAACAACGGCGTCTACCTGTCGATCATGGACATCGCCCGCTTCGACATGCTGCACCGTACCGGCATCTGGGCGATCTTCCTGAAGCGCGGCTGGTACCCGGTGGTGGTGTCGGAGACGATCAGTTTCCGCAAGTCGCTGACCCTCGGCCAGAAGTTCACGGTGGAGTCGCGCATCCTGGGCTTCGACGAGAAGGCCGTCTACGTGGAGCAACGGTTCGTGCGGCCCGACGCCGACGGCACCCCGGAGGTCTACGCGCAGGGCTTCATCCGCGGACGGTTCCTGAAGCGCAGCGGAGGGGTCGTGGGCATCGACGAGCTCGTCGACGCCGTGGGCGCGGTGCCCGAGGACGTGACGGTGCCGGCCTGGCTGCTCGAGTGGAGCGCGGATGTCGCGATGCCCGCCACCCGCGCCGCCGCCCCCAGCCACTGGACCTGAGTGGGAGCGCGGTCCACGCGCCGTGCCTGCCGTGTCAGCGTCCACGCGGGGGATCAGCTTTGAACCTCCGCGAGCGACACAACCAATTGATCAGGACTAGACGGTGGGTTCGGTGGCCTTCTTGGGCGGGATGAGCTCACTGTAGTACTCGACGTGGGGCTTGTAGTGGGTCCGGGCGGGTATCGGCTGGCCGGTGCGCGCCGCCACGAGGCGGTCGAAGTAGTAGTCCCAGAACGGGCCGACGGTGGCGGCCTCGGCGGCGGAGTGCAGGCGCTGGCCGAAGGTGAGGGTGGTCATCCCCGCCCCCTCGACGAGGTGCAGGATCACGTGCCGGGCGGCGGCACCCTCGCCGATGTCGGCGGTGAACCGCTTCGGCGGGATGCACTTGATGATGCTCACGTATTCCCACTCGGCATCCGCTTCGTCCAACTTGAAGCGCACGGCGCCGGTCTCGGGAGCACCCGTGTAGGTTCCGATCCAGCCGTGGAGGCCGGCGGACCGGCTCACGCTCGCCCACACGTCTTCCTTCGACGCGCTGAAGAGCCGGTCGAGCATGAGGTACAGACCGTCTTCGCGATAGGCAAGGCGTCCGGTTGGCTTGAATGACATGCGAACCTCCACGGTGAGTGAGGCACGGGCCTCAGTCCAAAACTATGCCCTTCTCCGGGCGGGGACCAACAGCCACGCCCTCGGGCCGGGACCCGGCGCCTACCCCTCGAGCACCGCCATCGCCGCATTGTGACCACCGATGCCGCTGACGCCGCCGCCGCGTCTGGCACCCGCCCCACAGATCAGAATCCGCGGATGCTCCGTCGCCACCCCCCACCGCTCGGCCGCGGTGGATCGCGGCGCGTCATCCTCGAGGAACGGCCATTCCAGAGGACCGTGGAAGATGTTGCCGCCGGGGAGGTTGAGGGCGTGCTCCAGGTCGAGCGTGGTCTTCGTCTCGATGCAGGGCCGGCCGTCGGCATCGGTCAGCAAGAGGTCCTCGATGGGTTCGGCCAGAACGGAATTCAGCGACGCCAGAACGGCGGCTTGCAGCCGGTCGCGGCTGACGTCGTTGTTCTCCTCGGTGAGCCAGCGGTGCGGGGCGTGCAGCGCGAACACCGTGAGGGTCTGCGCGCCGGCGGCGACGAGCTCGGGGGAGAGGATGCTCGGGTCACTGAGCGAGTGGCAGTAGATCTCGCAGGGCAGCAACTCGGGGAAGCCGTCGTGGTCGGCCTGGTCGTAGGCGCTCTCCAGCTGGGTCAGGGTCTCATTGATGTGGAAGGTGCCGCCGAACGCGGCCTCGGGGGACACGGCTTCGTCGCGCAGCAGCGGCAGTCGGCGGAGCAGCAGGTTCACCTTGACCTGCGCGCCCTCCGGTTTGGCGTCGGGCCCCGCGCTCCAGCCGGCGCCCGGGCCGGCACCCGGCTCGACGTCGAGGCGCACGGATGCCGGCGCGGCCTCGCCGAGGAGACCCCGCAGCACCCACGGGGCCACGTTGGCCAGCACGTGCGCACCCTGAACGACCCGCAGGACGCCGCGGTGCCGGTAGCTCACCTCGCCCTCCGGCGTGACGCCGGTGACCTCGGCCTCCGTCACGATCCGGGCGCCGGCCTGCCGGGCGGCCTTCTCCAGCTCGCCGGAGACGGCGCCCATGCCGCCGACCGGCACGTCCCAGTCCCCGGTGCCGTTGCCGATGACGTGGTAGAGGAAGCAGCGGTTCGCGTTGAGCTCCGGACTTTCCAGCGACGTGAAGGTGCCGATCAGGCCGTCGGTGGCGACCACCCCGCGCACGAGGTCGTTCTGGAAGCGATCACGGAGCGCACCGCCGAGCGGCCGCTCGAAGAACTGCTCCCAGAGCCTGTCGTCTCCGAGCAGGGTCCTGGCCTCCGAGCGGGTGGGCAGCGGCTCGCAGACGGTGGGGAAGATCGCCCGGGCAACGCTCTCCGTGTCACGGTAGAAGGCATTCCAGGCGGAAAAATCCGCGGCCGCGCCGACCCGGTCGAAGCTGGCGCGGGTGGCCGGCTCGTCGCCGCGGTCGACCAGGAGTCCGGTTCGGGTGTCGGCCGGATCGGGGGTGTATGAGGAGTACCGGCGCCGGGCCAGCCCGATCTCGAGACCGAGCTCGTCGATGATCCGCTGCGGCAGCAGGCTGACCAGGTAGGAGTAGCGCGAGAGCCGCGCGTCGACGCCGGGGAAGGCCTGGGCTGAGATGGCCGCGCCTCCGACGTGTTCGCCCTGCTCGAGTAGGAGAACGCTCTTACCGGCCAGGGCCAGATAGGCGGCGGCGGTCAGGCCGTTGTGGCCGCCGCCGATGATCACGACATCGTGTGTGGGTTCGCTCATGCACCGAGACTACTCAGGAACCGAGACCAGCCCGGGGCGTCGGGCGCGCGCAGCCTGCCGGCGCGGCCGGGTCAGTCGGCACGTTCGAGCGTGCCGAACTCGACGGTGTCGCCGCTCATCGACCAGGTGCCGACGAGCCGGTTGCAGCCGTCGGTGCCGGTCACGGACGAGTCGGGGGGGCGGCGACCAGTTCCACGGCGCGGGCCAGGGCGTCGCGCACGGCGAGCACGCCCGGTCGGCTGGCACTCGAGCGCCGGGCCGAGGAGAAGACGGTGCGGAGCGGCCCGCCGGGAAGCTCGACACCGCGGACGGTCGGCGTCTCCCCGGCCCAGATCAGGTCCGGCAGGATGCCGACGGCATTGCCGGATTCGATCAGGCGGATGTGTGCGATCAGGTCGGCCGTCTCGAACCTCACGTCGGGCTCGAATCCCGCCGACCGGCAGAGCTGGGTTGCCCAGTGCCGCGAGGCGGTTCCCTCCGGCTCCATCACCCAGGGCAGATCGGCGGCGTCGGCAAGCGACGCTGCCGCCGCGCGGCCGCCGCGCGAGGGCGGAACGGCCAGCCGGAGCGCATCCGTCGCCAGGTTCACGCGGTCCAGGTCAGGCCAGTGCACCCGGGTGTGCCCGGGATACTGTTCGGCGAGCACGAGGTCGAAATCGCGCGCAGACACCTCGAACAGGCCGCGCTCCGGCTCGCGCTCGGTGACTTCGACCCGCAGCTCGGGGAACTCCTCGGCGAGCAACGTGAGGGCCTGAGGGATGAGGGCGTGCGCCGCGGACTGGAACAGGGCCACGCGCACCGTGCCGGACACGGTCGTCAGCGACGCGGTCATCTCCGCCTCGGCCAGTTCCAGCCGTTCGAGCAGGTAGGTCGTGTGCAGCACCAGAACCTCGGCCTGTGGGGTGAGCCGCACCCGGCGCCCGACCTTCTGCAACAGGGGAACCCCGGCCTCTTTCTCCAGTAGCGCGAGCTGCTGCGACACGGCGGACGGGCTGTAAGCGAGGGCCTCGGCGACTCCCGCCAGGGTGCCGCGGATCTTGAGCTCGTGCAGCAGACGCAGTCGGCGCACATCCAGCATCCGTCACTCTCCTCGATCGTCTCAATACTGATCATAAATGCTAATCAATATCGATCATAAAGATTCGCTTTTGCTAAAGGAACGAAAACCTCACACTGAAATTAGCCGTCCGCCGTGAACGAAAGAACTAGCCTCGTGACCATGACCAACTCCACTCCATCCGTGCAGCACGATCTCAGCGCCGATGTGGTCGCCCTCGTGCAGAAGTGGCTCGCCGAGAGCGCCACGATCCCCGCCGACCTGTCGGCCCAGCGCCTCGCCGGTGTGCTGAAAGACCCGAACGGGCTCGACTTCACCGTGGGCTTCGTCGACGGCGTCATGCGTCCGGAAGACCTCATGGTCGCCGGCTACAACCTGCAGAAGGTTGCGAGACAGGCGCCCGGCTTCCTGCCCTCCTACCTGCGCGGGGCCATCGGCCTCGGCGGCGTGCTCGGCCCGGTGGTGCCCTGGGTGGTCATCCCCGCCGCGCGGAAGGTGCTGCGCCAGATGGTCGGGCACCTGGTCGTGGACGCCACGCCCGAGAAGCTCGGTCCGGCGATCGCCCACCTGCGCGAGTCCGGCAACCGGCTCAACATCAACCTGCTCGGCGAGGCCGTTCTCGGGGAGAAGGAGGCGCTGCGCCGACTCGAGGGAACCCGTGCCCTGCTGGCCCGCGACGACGTGGACTACGTCTCGATCAAGGTCTCCTCCATCGCCAGCCAGCTGTCGATGTGGTCCTTCGACGAGGCCGTCGACCGCGTCGTCGAACGCCTGACCCCGCTCTACGAGCTGGCGGCGGGGGGCGGTTCGACCACCGGGGGCGGCTCCACCACCGGGGCCAAGTTCATCAATCTCGACATGGAGGAGTACCGCGACCTCGATCTCACCATCGCGGTGTTCGAGCGCATCCTCGACCAACCCCAGCTGCGCCACCTGGAGGCCGGCATCGTGCTGCAGGCCTACCTGCCCGACGCCCTCGGGGCCCTGCAGGGACTCACCCACTGGGCACAGGGCCGCCGGGCCGCGGGCGGAGCCCCGATCAAGGTGCGCGTCGTCAAGGGCGCCAACCTGGCCATGGAACACGTCGACTCCGCCGTGCACGACTGGCCGCTGGCGACCTACTCCACCAAACAGGACAGCGACACGAACTACAAGCGCGTGCTCGACTGGGCCTTCACCCCGCAGAACACGGATGCCGTCAAGATCGGCGTCGCCGGCCACAACCTCTTCGACGTGGCCTGGGCTCACCTCCTGGCCACGAAGCGCGGCGTGGACGACCGGGTCGAGTTCGAGATGCTGCTGGGCATGGCCACCAGCCAGGCCGAGGCCGTGAGCCGCGACGTCGGCCGCCTCCTGCTCTACACGCCCGTCGTGAACCCGGCCGAATTCGACGTGGCCATCAGCTACCTGATCCGCCGCCTCGAGGAGAACGCCAGCCAGGACAACTTCATGTCGGCGGTGTTCGAGCTGACGAGTTCCCCGCAGCTCTTCGACCGCGAGAAGGAGCGGTTCCTGGCCTCTCTCGCGGGCCTCGACGCGGTCGTCCCGCAGCCGAACCGCCGCCAGGACCGCACCCAGGTCACCCAGCTCGATGCGGCCGGCCGCGGCGAGGTCCCCGCAAGCGAATCCGGCGATGACGAGGATGAATTCGGAGACGAGTCCGACATCGGGCTCACCGCAGCCGTGCTCGGGCTCACCCGCGGCTCGATCGAGAGCCTGCCGCACGCCGGTTTCCACAACGAACCCGACACGGACCCGTCCCTGCCCGCGAACCGGGCCTGGGGTCGCCACATCCTGAGCCGGGTCGAGACATCCACGCTGGGGCTGGACGCCATCCGTGACGCCCGGGTCAGCGACCCGGCCGAGCTGGACCGCCTGATCGAGGCCGCGGCGGTCTGCGGCGCCGCCTGGGGGCAGCGCACCGGAGCGGAGCGCGCCGCAGTGCTGCACCGGGCCGGGCTCGCGCTCGCCGCGAACCGCGACCGCCTGGTCGAGGTGATGGCCGCCGAAACCGGTAAGACCATCGCCGAGGGTGACCCCGAGGTCAGCGAAGCGATCGACTTCGCCTACTACTACGCCGAACGGGCCCGCGACCTCGACGCCGTGCAGGGCGCGATCTTCGTGCCCTCGAAGCTGACCGTGGTCACCCCGCCGTGGAATTTCCCGGTAGCCATCTCCGCCGGCGGCGTGCTCGCCGCCCTCGCGGCCGGCTCCGGCGTCATCGTCAAGCCCGCCAAGCTTGCCCAGCGTTCCGGCGCGGTCATGGTCGAGGCGCTCTGGGAAGCCGGCGTGCCGCGCGACCTGCTCGTGCTCGTGGACCTCGCCGACCGGGAACTGGGTACCCGCCTGATCTCGCACCCGGCTGTCGACCGCGTCATCCTGACCGGGGGCTACGAGACCGCGCAGCTGTTCCGCAGTTTCCGCGAGGACCTGCCCCTCCTGGCCGAGACAAGCGGCAAGAACGCCATCATCGTCACTCCCTCCGCCGACCTCGACCTCGCCGCCGCCGATGTCATCAAGAGCGCCTTCGGGCACGCCGGGCAGAAGTGCTCGGCTGCGAGCCTGGTCATCCTGGTCGGATCGGTCGCCAAATCGGAGCGCTTCATCAGTCAGTTGACGGATGCCGCGACCTCCCTGCGCGTCGGCCGCCCCTCCGACCCGGTCACCCAGATGGGCCCCCTGATCGAGCCGGCCGAGGGCAAGCTGCGCCACGCCCTCACCACGCTCGGCGTCGGTGAAAAGTGGCTGGTCGAGCCCCAGCAGCTCGACGAGTCCGGCGCCCTCTGGTCGCCGGGCATCCGCACCGGGGTGCTGCCCGGCTCCTACGTGCACCTGACCGAGTTCTTCGGGCCCGTGCTCGGGGTGATGCACGCCCGCAACCTGGCGGAGGCCATCCGTTTCCAGAACGCGGTCGACTACGGCCTCACCTCGGGGCTGCACTCGCTCGACCCGGCCGAGCTGACCGAATGGCTGGACACGATCGAGGCCGGAAACCTCTACGTGAATCGCGGCATCACCGGCGCGATCGTGCAGCGCCAGCCCTTCGGCGGCTGGAAGCGCTCGGCCGTGGGCCCGGGAACCAAGGCCGGCGGACCGAACTACCTGTACGGGTTCGGCAGCTGGGTGAGCGAAGCCGGCCGCAACAGCTCGACGCTCCACCTGCGCGGCCTCGACCAGACCGTCACCGCCCTGATAGAGGCGGCGCAGACCGTGCTCGACTACGCGGACTTCGACGTGCTGCGCCGGTCGGCGCTGAGTGACGCGCTGGCCTGGCGCGACGAGTTCGGCGCGGTCAGGGACGTCTCAGACCTCGGTCTCGAACGCAACCTGTTCCGCTACCGCCCGCTGCCCGTCACCGTGCGCCTGACCGAGGACGGCACCCTCGCCGACCTGCTGCGCGTGATCATTGCCGCGACCCTGTCGACGGCGTCGTTCGAGGTCTCCAGCGCCATCCCGGTGCCGCCGATGGTGCGCAACGTGCTCGCCGAGCGCGAGATCGCGGTCGCGGTCGAGAGCGACGACGAATGGCTGGAGCGGGCCCAGGCCGGTGGCATCCGCACCAGCCGGGTGCGCCTGATCGGCGGGGACCGCCTGACAGGGGCGCAGGCGGAGGCCTCCCGCCTGGCCCACGCGCTCGGCGGCAGCCCGGACATCGCGGTGTACGCACACCCCGTCACCCAGGCCGGCCGGGTCGAGCTGCTCCCGTTCCTGCGCGAGCAGGCGATCTCGATCACGGCGCACCGCTTCGGCAACCCGAGCACGCTCTCCGAGGGGATCATCTAGGGGCCGGGCTGCGGCCCGTGCGACGACGGCCGACCACAAGGCTAAAATAGGTCTGTGATGGCCGCAGTCTGCGGTCGACTGCACCAGCAGGAGTGCGGACAACGATCAGGCTTCTGGTGCACAATGATCGAGGCGTGGCTGACCACTGCTGCAATTCGACAGGGGATCCACAGTTGGACGGTAACGCAACGACGACGCACCGCAATGTCGCCCTGCTGTCGGTGGCGACCGAGCTCGCCCCGCAGGTCACGACCTCGGTGGACATCGATCGTCGCCTGCAGCCGGCCCTCAAACGGCTGAAGCTGCCGAGCGGCCTGCTCCAGCGGGTGGCGGGCGTGCACGAGCGCCGTAACTGGGCGCCCGGCCAGGCCTTCGACGACGCGGCCGTCACGGCCGGCAAGCGCGCCCTGGCCGCCGCCGGCATCCAGCCGGGCCAGGTCGGCCTGATGATCAACACCTCGGTGACCCGCAAGCACCTCGAGCCCTCGGTCGCCGTGCGCATCCACCACGGCCTCGGCCTGCCCTCCTCGGCCACGAACTTCGACATCGCGAACGCCTGCCTCGGTTTCGTCAACGGCATGACCCTGGCCGCACAGCTGATCGACTCCGGCCAGGTGCAGTACGCCGTGATCATCGACGGGGAGGACGCCGACGAGATCCAGACCAACACGATCGAGCGCCTCGGCCGCCCGGACATCAACCGCAAGGACTTCATGAGCGAGTTCGCGAGCCTGACGCTCGGCTCCGGCGCGGCCGCGGCCGTGCTCGGTCGGGCCGACGCGCATCCGGAAGGGCACCGCATCCTCGGCGGCGTGGCCCGCGCCGCCACCGAGTTCAACGGCCTCTGCGTCGGCAGCGTCGACGGCATGTTCACCGACGCCAAGGCGCTGCTCAAGGGCGGCATGGAGCTCGTCGTTTCGGCCTGGACCGAGGCCAAACGCGACTGGAACTGGTCGGGCATGGACCGGTACATCCTGCACCAGGTCTCGGATGTGCACACCGACGCGATCGTGAAGGCGACCGGGCTGGACCGCAGCCGGGTGCCGCTCACCTACCCGCTGTACGGCAATGTGGGGCCCGCGTCGATCCCGATCACCCTGGCCGAGGAGGCCGCGCGGCTCAGGACCGGCGATCGGGTGCTGCTGATGGGCGTCGGCAGTGGCCTGAACACGGCCATGATGGAACTCGCCTGGTGAAGCGCGGCTCTGCGCCCGTGTCCTACCGTCTCCCGCGCGCCGCCGCGACGCCGGCGCCCGCGTCCCTGCCGCCGGCCGGCCTGGCGGGGCTCGATGCCGCGTTCTCGCGCCTGGTGCCGGTCGTGTCGACCGCCTCTGGGCATCCGGTCACCCGCACCTGGCACCTGCTCGACAACGCGGAGCGTCTCGCCGAGCTGGGCGTGACCCCTGTGGGCACGGTGCTCTGCGTGCACGGTAACCCCACCTGGTCCTACCTGTGGCGCGAGTTCATCACGGCGGCGACGGATGCGGCCGGGCACGGCGGCGAGGCCTGGCGCGTCATCGCCGTCGACCAGCTCGAGATGGGCTTCTCCGAGCGGAGCGGCGCGGTGCGCCCGCTCGCCGCCCGCGTGCGGGACCTGGGCGAGCTGACCGACACCCTCGGCCTGGCCGGCCCGGTGGTCACCTTCGGTCACGACTGGGGCGGGTCGATCTCGCTCGGCTGGGCCGTCGACCACCCGGACGTGCTCGCCGGGGTCATGCTGCTCAACACGGCCGTGCACCAGCCGGGCGATGCGCCGGTGCCGGCCCCGCTGCGGCTGGCCCTGCGGAGCAGCGTGCTCGGCTCCGGCACCGTGGCCACGCCGGCGTTTCTGGAGACGACCCTGGCACTGGCGCACCCGCCGCTTCCGGCCGCGGTGAAGCAGGCGTATCGCGCGCCCTACCGCGGTGCGGCCCGCCGCGGCGGGATCGGCGCGTTCGTCGCCGACATCCCGGTGCATGGCTCACACGAAAGCGCGGCCGAACTCGCCCGCATCTCCGGCGGCATCCGGGACCTGACTGTACCGGCCCTGATGCTCTGGGGCCCGACCGACCCGATCTTCAGCGATCGCTACCTCGACGACCTCGTGGACCGCCTGCCGCACGCGGACGTGCATCGCTTCGAGGGCGCCGGGCATCTCGTCATGGAAGACGTCGACTACGCCGCGGCCGCCCTGACCTGGCTCGGCGACCGTGCCGTGCCTGCCGCTGCAATCGCCTCCGCTGCCCCGCAGGTTGACGTTCCGGTCGAACCGGGTGTGGGCGGCTGGGCGGCCGGCGAGCGGCATCCGCTCTGGCACTACCTGGACGAACTGCAGAACAGCGACGAGACCGCGCTGATCGACATGGCCCCGCCCGGGGGCGGTGCACCCCGCGTCGTCAGCTGGCGACTGCTCTCCCGGCGGGTGCGGCAGCTCGCCTGCGGCCTCGACCGGATCGGCGTGCGGAAAGGCGACCGGGTTTCGCTGCTCGTCCCGCCCGGCGCCGACCTGACCGCGGTGCTCTACGCCTGCGTGCGGATCGGCGCGATCGTGGTGGTCGCGGATGCCGGCCTCGGCCTACGCGGGCTGACCCGCGCCGTGCGCGGCGCGCGCCCCGACCACGTGATCGGCGCCGCCCCCGGGCTGCTCGCCGCCCGGGCCCTCGACTGGCCCGGCCAGAAGATCTCCGTGGCGCGGTTTCCCCGCGCCGCCATGCGCGCCCTCGACATCTCCGCCACCCTCGCCGAGCTGATCGCGCTCGGCGTGGACGAGCAGCTTCCGCCGCCGCCGGAACCCGGAGACACTGCCGCCGTGCTGTTCACCTCCGGCTCGACCGGGCCGGCCAAGGGCGTCGTCTACACGCACGGCCAGCTCGCCGCGGTCAGCCACGCGCTGTTCGCGCAGTATGGCGTGGGCCGCGGTACCGGCCTGGTGGCCGGCTTCGCCCCGTTCGCGCTGCTCGGCCCGGCCCTCGGCGCCCGCTCGGTGACCCCGGACATGGACGTGACGAAGCCGAAGACCCTGACCGCCGCATCCGTCGCCGCCGCGGTCGCCGCCATCGACGCGGCCGTGGTGTTCCTGTCACCGGCCGCGCTGGCCAATGTCGTGGCCACCGCCGGCAGCCTGACCGCCGCCGACCAGGTCAGCCTCGCCGGCGTGACGAGCTTTCTCTCCGCCGGTGCCCCCGTCTCCGAGCCGCTGCTCGCGGCCGCGGCCCGGCTGATGCCGTCGGCCTCCGCACACACGCCCTACGGCATGACCGAGGGGCTGCTGATGGCCGACATCTCGCTCGACGGCATCCGCGAGGCGACGGCGATGGCCACGGCGACGGATGCCCCGGCCGGCCCCGGCGGGGTCTGCGTCGGCCGCGCGACGGCGACCACGCGCATCCGCACGAGTGCCCTCGACGCCCGGGGGCACGCCACCGGCGAGCTGTCGGAGGCCGCCGGGGTCACCGGCGAGATCGTGGTCTCCGCGCCACACGTCGAGGACCACTACGACCGCCTGTGGCTGACCGACCGGGCCGCCCGCAGCGGCGCCGTGCCCGGTGAACGCTGGCACCGCACGGGCGACGTCGGACACTTCGACGCCGCCGGACGACTCTGGGTGGAAGGGCGCCTGCCGCATGTGATCACGACGGCGACCGGCGTCGTGACCCCGGTCGGTCCCGAGCAGCGTATCGAGTCCGTCGCAGCGGTGGCCCGGGCCGCCGTCGTCGGGGTCGGGCCGGCCGGCACCCAGCAGGTGGTCGCCGTGGTCGAGATCCGCACGCCGACCCGCCGGGTCGCGCTGGCCGACCCCGGGCTGGCCGCCGCCGTTCGTGCCGTCGCGGGGCTGCCGCTGGCCGCGGTGCTGGTCGTGCCGCACCTGCCCACGGACATCCGTCACAACTCGAAGATCGACCGCACCCGGCTGGGGCGCTGGGCCGGCGGCATCCTCTCCGGCGCGCGGATGACCCGCCCGTGAGGCCACTCACGCGTCACGCGCAGGCTGCGCCGCTGCGCTGCCGGCACGCCG
>NZ_SOGD01000021.1:0-44561 GCF_004402345.1 Cryobacterium sp. TMT2-15-1
CCAACAGCAATATTCGGTGGCCCCCAAACACGATACCGGCCACATCGACCGGTGGCCCCCAACGTCAATATCGGTGGCCCCCAGGAGCGCTAATACTCAGTCAAGCAGTCACCAGGTGAAACGTCGCTATGTCCACGACGGTTTATCCCTCAGACGGTGAGATCTGCCCAAACGCGGTTTGTGGTCTCGCCCGATCCCCAATCTTGACGAGGAATCGCTTAGGCGGCTGATGCCAACGGGCGCGCGCCGGTCACGGGCCAGCCCTCGCGGTAGTGAGCTTCCTTGATGACCCTGAGCGACGCAAAGTCTTACGCATCGCGATGTTGTCTTCGCGGGTCTGCCCCTCGAATCGATTGCCATCGCTTGAATACATCGGCGGTGAGGGCCTGCAGAATGGGCGCGCCCAACCCGCGGCCCCGAGCGTTCGCGGATAGCCGCAGGTCGAACAAGTGTGCGTCGTCGAGGAGGTCTTCGAGGATCACGAGGCCTACGCGCCCTTCGGATTCCGACTGGACCCAGAAGCCCGCGTGAACGGGGCCGCCACATGCTCCCTCGGAGGTCTTTCGCTCGAGATCCGTGCGGGACGGTCTGGCGTTCACGTGGAAGGGGAACTCGTCAGACATCATGAACTGCATCAGTGCAGCGTGGTCAGCTGCCAGGTCGAGCGCGGTAAACGTGATGTCCAGGCTGCTGTCTCCTCAGTGATCGCGTGAGAGGGTACCGTTTGGGCTGAATCGAGCCCGTTCAAGCTGGGCCCGATGTCGTCAATGACTCGATCTACCTATTCGAACCGATCGAGCTGTTGATCTGGAGGGGAAAGAACCAGCCGACAGCGGTCGACTCCTCCGTTTCGAGGACTGGCAGTTCCTCGGCAAGGCGGCAGAGGTAGGCGGTCGTAACGTAGCTCACGACGTCACCGTTCGGATACTCGTTCGTCAAGTCGACCGGCGTAACCTTCGATTCTGCATCTGGCGTCGTGACCAACAATCGATCCGCGATAAACAAAAGCGAACCTTGGGGAGCAGCCCGGGGCCACTCCGCCCACAGCTACGTCGGGAGACAGGCCCCAGCTTTTTGCCGTGTAGGAGCTTCGGATGTCCCGTGAGAGGTCGCTCAGTCGTAATACGTTCAGGGCCGCTGTGAGATCGGTAATCTGCATACCTGATCGGTATTGGACCCGGCATTTGGATACTCGCTAATTGATTGCATCCTCCGTGCCTGCAGAGGCAAGAACCGCTCTCGGCCTGCAACTTACCGTCCTCGTGACGGGAGAAATCGATGAACCCGAGTACCTTTGAGGAGCGGCTGAATGGTTCGGCGGCGTGCTCGGGGGAGGACACGTGGTGGTGGATCCGGTCGCTGCAAACGAGGCAAAGCTCAGCATTGAAATGACTGATGGCGGGCTTCTCCATCTGCGCTGGCTGCCCGGGGTCCACGTTCAGGTCGAGGACGCTCGGGCCGCGATGGCGAAAGTCAACGAGGTCTGCCAGCAGGAAGAGCATCCCATGCTCGTCGATATGGCAGCAGTCGGTTCGGTTAGCCGCGAGGCCAGGGCTGTTTGGTCCATTCCTTGCAGCGCCTCACGCATTGCTCTGTTAGGCGAATCGCCTGTAGATCGGGTCCTGGCGAACTTCTTCCTCGGTGTGCACGTCCCGCCTTGTCCGACTCAATTTTTTACATCGCGCAGCGAGGCCTTGGCCTGGCTTAGTGCCCGTGCGTGAGCGCCGGGAAGTGCTGCCTGCCGCGATGAGGGCCACACCGGGCGTCTCTCCTTCGAGCGGGGAACCGCCGGTGGCGGTTCCCGACACGTTCCGGCCAACCGGCAGGGTTACCGACCGCCCGTCGGGCTGGCAGGCGCCTTCGGGTGGGTACTCCTCTTGGCGGAGTATCGATAGTGGGCCCACATCCGAGGTTGCTGGTGACCGCAGGATTCAGGACGTGACAGATCGATTCAGGGCGACCCCGGGGCAGTTGCCAGTTCTTCAGCCGGGGTCTGCAAAGGGCCAGACTTCCCGTCGTGGATTGCACCTTTGGACGTCATGAGCTCGGGAAAGGCCGCTGAGGACCCGCGCCTGCAGCAGTTGGTGGAGGGCATTGTCCGGTTGGCTGCCGGTGAGCTGGACACACGCATGAAAACTTCGGATCGTAGGGATGACATCGATGCTGTCATCACGGGTGTCAACCTGCTCGCGGAGGAACTTGACCATATTTATTCGGATCTGGAACGGCGGGTTGCCGACCGTACGGCCATGTTAGGGCGAGCGCAGGCTGAGCTGGAACAGATGGCCAAGACGGATGCCTTAACAGGCCTTGCGAATAGGACCCTGCTCAACGAGCGGATCCAGGAGGCAATCCTGGCCAGTGCGGACAGCGGGAAAGCCCCGGCCGTGCTGGTGCTGGATCTGGATTCTTTCAAGGCCATAAATGACACTCTGGGCCATGGTGCCGGTGACGCCGTGTTGGTCGAGGTTGCCAAGCGTCTCCGGTCCGCCGTCAGGGCTGCCGATACAGTGGCCCGTCTGGGTGGGGATGAATTTGCCATCGTCATCACTGAGGCCACGGAAGAAGAGATCCTGCAAATTGCACACCGGGCATCCGAGCAACTGCAGGACAGTGTGCGTGTCGGAACCGAAACGGTCTGGGCAATGGCCAGCATCGGGGTTTGCATCGGCACGCCGGGGTATCCGGCCGAGGCGCTGCTGCGCGATGCTGACATCGCCATGTATCAGGCGAAGGAGCAGGGTCGCAACAACGTCCAGCTCTTCCACCCCGATATGCTCGATGCTGTCCGGGAACGCTCACGCATAACCGCCGAACTGCGTAGCGCTGTTGCCGGCGGCGAACTGGCACTGCGGTACCAGCCGGTGGTCGAATTGGCCTCCGGCAGGGTCATAGGCATCGAAGCCCTCCTTCGGTGGCATCATCCCGTGCGCGGAATTATTATGCCGGACAGCTTCATCCGCATCGCGGAAGAAACCGGCCTGATCCTAGAGCTGGGGCGGTGGGTGCTGCATGAAGGAGTCGCCCAGATGAGACGCTGGAGCGAAACCGCACCTGACCTGACGGACTTCCGTCTGCACATCAATCTTTCCGCCGCCGAACTGCTTCGCAGCGATCTGCTGGAGGACATCAGGGATACGCTGGACCGGCATCACGTGCCTCCGCGGCGTTTGGTTTTGGAGATCACCGAGACCGTGTTGATGTCCAGGGGAACGGCGGAAGAACAGGTCTTCAGCGGGCTGCGGGACATGGGCGTGGGGCTGCAAATTGACGACTTCGGTACCGGCTATTCGTCCATCAGCTATCTCCGGTCGCTTCCCGCGGACACGGTGAAGGTCGACCAATCCCTGATTCAGGACATGGGCTCGGACCCGCAGCAGCTGAAATTCATTGCTGCCATTCTTCAGCTGATTTCCTCTGCGGGACTGAAAGCGATCGTGGAAGGCATCGAAACCGCCGAGCAGGCGATCCAGTTGCAGGCCATGGGTTGCCTTTACGGGCAAGGCTATTACTACAGTCACCCGCTGCCGCCCGCGAAGGTACTGGCTCGGCTCCGGGGTCTCGCGCAGCGTCGGTAGAGTTAGGGCATGTCAAAGCTTTGGGAACAGATGCTGCTTGTTCCAACAGTAGTACGCCTCACTTCCCGGGTGCCGAGAGACCCGGCGGCCGCGTGGGATGGGTACTGGCGCGGAATCCACACCACCGGCCGTTCTGGAGACGTGCTGTGGGATTCCGGATCCCGGACCGAGCATGCGCAGTACTCCGACGCCGTCGTAGCCCACTTTGATCCGGCTCTTCCGGTGATTGACGTCGGGTGTGGCAACGGCACCTACACCCGCTGGCTTGCTGGTCTTTTTCCAAGCGTGCTCGGCATCGATGTTTCAACCGGCGCGGTCGAGTTGGCGAGGACGGAAACTGAAGGCGTCCAGAACGCCGACTTCATGGTCATGGATGCTGCGGAAGTAGGTGCGGGAGAGCACCTGTTGGAGCGGATAGGGCCTGCCAACGTTTTTGTCCGCGGAGTTTTTCACGTCCTGAAACCCGACAAGCAGTCCAGCTTGGCTGCCAACCTGCGAACCGTCATCGGGCGCAGCGGCCGGGTGTTACTCGCCGAAACCAACTTCCAAGGAAACAGCCTCGCCTACCTGCAGCAGCTGGGCGCCACGCCGCGAAGCATACCCCGGCAGTTGCAGAGCGCCCTGGAAAACCTGCCCCGCCCCGGGCGTTTCGGCGCCCAGGAACGGCATCGCACATTTTCGGATTCGGACTGGCAGTTGATCGCGGACGGGCCGGTGAACATCGAAGTGGTCCCGATGAAATCCACCGGTCTTTCGCAGCAGATTCCGGGATATTTCGCTCTTCTAGCCGGCAAATAGATCTAGCGAACGTCCGCCCTGAGCGTCAAACGGTGGACTTGCTCTGAGGTACTGGCGAAGCGAATCGCGGTCCGCCTCGCCATAGCCAACGATCTCGACTGTGACGGAGTCAAAGGTAAAGCTCAGTGCGCGGAGGGGGGTTCTGCGACGTGATGTAGAACAACCCTGGCCACGCGAGGCCACCGATCGGCGGCCCATCAGGATCGGGGTTAGCGAGAGTGACGCCAAACTCGGCGGCTAAGTCACGGCCGACATGGAACGGGAGCCCGACAGTATCCGGCACAGTCACACGATCCGCCAACAGCTCATCCACAGCAACAAGCTACTCGCCGCCCGCCACGAAAACACCCCGCACCAGATCCGCGACCGTTGCATCGGTGGAACCGTCGCCGGGACGTGGGTCCGTGGGGACGGTTCAGCTGGTGGGCTGTCCTGCTCGCCAGTTGCGTGCATGGGTCAGTATCTGCTGGATGACTGCACTCTTGGCGTCGGCGTAGTGGATTCGTAGAGTGCACGGTCAGCCGCGCTGACCCGGAGCCAGTCGCGGAGGTCGAGGTAGTCGATCTGCTCAGTGGTCTCTGGCGGAAGAACGTGTACGTGGAAGTCCAACTCCGCCGTGCGGAGCATCCGGTGGCCGTATTCTCGGACACGGATATCCGCCGTTCTTGGCCTACTTTTCAACCGTCGCTGACAGCCGTAACTGCGTTAAGCAAGTGTCTCGCCCTTTGTGACCTGGGCTTGTGATCCGCCAAAGGAAGGCCCGTTCTCCGGTCGAGTCGAGAACGGGCCCAGGCCAGGGGGAGGTTGTGAGCACTGCGCCGCAACGGGGTGCTGACTGTTTGTAAGCCGGACTCTCACGGGCTCTGTGCTGAGCCTCTTCGTCGTGAACCACGACGCCGCAACCGTGGCGGTGCTATTTTTACTTCTTTCGCGACGGGAAAAGACCAAAACATGACTCCAGCGCCCAAAGCGAATGCCACGCCAAGGGCGATAGCAAGATCCATAACTTGTCCCCCATATGGTTGTGATCGAGAGCCTACCGGGGGTGGATCCCCCTTTCGACGAGCTACCGCGCAATCAAACCCGTCGCCGCTTCAGCGGCCGCTTTCTCTTCGGCTAGCCAGTCGAATCCCAACGGCAGCAAGTCGGTGATTGACACATTTCGGACCCCCATCGGTGTGGGGACAATAACCCGAATGTTGGGGTGGTAATCGGCAAGGACTTGGCGATCGCGGCCGCATGGGGCTTTCACACCGCGACCGCTGTCGCCCACGGCCACAATCGCCGTTAGCTCGCGCGCCCCAGATGTTCGTGCCGTTCCCAGCGCGACGAGCTCAGCACAGGGCCCACCCGTGAAGTGATAGACATTGACTCCCACGTGGATACGCCCCGCAGCATCCCGAACAGCAGCTCCGACTGTGTGCACCCCACCTTCAACGTCCGCGTTGGCATCAATAGCCTCCTCCGCTTTCGCAATGAGTTCCCGGTCTTCATCGGTGAGTTGGCGCATATCCATGTTGTTGAGCGTATTGCGCGTGCAAGCTCTGTGCGCAGAACGAACCCCTGTGGATCGCTGGAGCGATTCCGTCGTCTACAAGGGCGAGACCTGCGAGACTCACCACATGACAACTCCGACAAGTGCTCAGATACGACGTGCTGTGTCTCCGGTGCTCATCGGGTTCGTGGGGATGATCGTCGTTCCACTCTGTATTGTGCTCGCGACCACCTCTTGGGATGCACCAGACGGAGCAGATTTCGTACGGATGGCCTTCGGTACCGTAATCGCCACCACCTTGGCGACGGTGGCGGCGTGGTGGCTGGCGTTTAACCGGATGAAAGCGGGTCGTAGTGACCGCTACTGGTTCTGGGGTGTTGCTGGGATCGTCACTCTCTCCTCGGTCGGCAGCATCTTCAGTGTGGCTGAGAATCTGCTGGCGCAACTCACCCATCTATAGAGCGCCAATCCGCCACACGGCAAGTAGCGCTAAGCGAGCTCTGGGCGCCACCGTCCTTGTCCTCGGACCAAGGGAACTGTCAGCTGTAGTTCGCGGTGACCGTCCGCGCGCGACCGTCGAGGCGAATTCGCCCGCCGTACGGCAGGATCCACTGTGGGCGGGTGTGACCGAAGGGCACACCGACGCAGATCACGGCCTCCGGGTTGTAGCGCGTGATCTCGCTGATAACCGCATTACGTTGCGCGGCGCGACGGCGCGCACGCTCTTCCGCGGTTGGGAGAACCTCAGGGCTGCTGACGGGAGGTCGCGCAACGATGACACCGTCCACTGCATTGAGGATGCCCCGCTCTCCGAGGGAGCGTATCCATCGCTGCACCCACACGGCTGGTGGTAATTCTTCGCTGGACTCGAGGATCAGGATTGTCCCTGCCAGATCTGCCAGTGGCGGCAGACGGTCAGCCATCGCCATCTGGTCGACAACTTCAATGCAACCGCCCCAGGTGCGACCGTTGACCTCGCGTTCCGGCCCGGCCCAGGTCCACGGTTCTGTGGGTTCTCTTGCGCCGAACTCGGTCAGGGCCCGCGGGGACAGCCAGTCGTGGCCGAAGTCCTCCGACTCTCCTGGCTCGAAAATGTTCAGTTCTCCGCCGGTGAACAGTGCCGCCCTGAGCGAAGCGAGGTGGACGTCGTCGATCTGCGGTCCGGGCCCGAGGTGCACCTGCGTCGACCCGCCGTAGAAGCCGACTATTCCGAGTGACCAGAGCCAGTTCAGGATATGGGTGTTGTCGCTGTAGCCCAGGAAGATCTTGGGGTTTGCTGCGGCAAGTTTCGCATCAAGGTGAGGGATTACGGTGATTTGATCATCGCCACCAATGGTCGAGAGGATCGCACGGATCGTGGGGTCACCAAACGCCGCATTGATGTCAGCAGCACGATCCTCGGGTGTGGCGCCCAGTCGGCGGGTGGTGGCATACTCCACGGGGACAAGTCCAGCTGCCGTGATGAGTCGGCGCATCGCCTGCTCGTGGACCGCTGGCGCGAATCCGGGAGCGGCGAACGAAGGCGACAGAATAGCGACCCGATCGCCTGGAATCAGTTTGGGCGCGGATGACAGCGCGTGATGCTCAACCATTTCCTCATCTAATCAGCACGAAAATCGAATCGGTCGCGGACACACGCGCGTACGTGATCTCGGTGCCGAAGGCAGACCGTCGCGCATTTGTCCAACAGGCCGTCGGACAAATGCTCCACAAGCTGAAGTTTGTGACACTGGAAGCTGAGGGTCGAATGCCTGCCTGCCCGCCTGCCTGCCTGCCTTCTGCACTGCGCCCAGCAGATAATCCCGCAGCAGTGAGCCACGATCGCTCCGGCAAACTCGTTTTCTTCCGGGGCGCGACACAACGGTCGCACTGACCGCCGCGGGGTCCGAAACCAGATGGGACGATTCCGAACCGGTCCCGTCATCCGCTCTCGCAGGCGTGGATCAGCCCGGGAACGCCGCGTCGTAGACCGCGCGGAGCTCGGCACTGTCGGCCCCGGTGACGCCGCAGCCGGTGATCGTTCCATCGACTGCACCGACGAGGTAGCTCTGGCCGACCTCGAAGGGCACGCCCGAGAAATCGGAGGTGATCGCGTCGACCTGCGTTACCTCCACACGGTCGGCGACGTCGCCAGCGAAGCGCTCCGTGACCTCTAGAAGAACGGTGTCGCCCTGGATCTGCAGCACCGTCGCGGCGAAGGCCTGCTCCTGCGCCGCGACGGTCGCCGGCTCAAGTCTGAGGCAGCTGCCGCTCGCGAGGCCTCCGCCCAGGGGAGGCTGGAGCGCCTCGACGGTGGGTTCCGGGCCGCCGACGACGAGGGGCACGACGATTGCGGCGGCGATGGCGAGGCCGGCGGCGACGCCGACCACCGGCATCCGCCGCCGGAAGGCGCGTCGCGGCGCCGTAGGGGTGACGGTCGTGGTGTCACGGGATTGGTCGGTCATGATCTGCTCCATTCTGTGGTCGAGCCATGTCGGCGAGGCAGGGGGTAGCGTGCGGGCCGGATCGGCGGCGCGCAGCTGATCGCGCAGCGCACGGTCATCGTCGTGCATCGTCGCTCCCTTCGTCGTACCGTACATGTCCGGTCGGGTCGCCGGATTTCAGTAACTCCTGCTTGAGGCGCGCCTTCGCACGGTGCAGGCGGATCGCCGCTGCGTTCGCGCTGATGCCGAGCACGACGGCAATCTGCGGGCTCGTCAACTCGTCCCACGCCCACAGCCGCAGGATTTCGGCCTCGTTTCGACGCAGGCCGGCGAGGGCGGTGGTCACGCGGGCCGCCTCGGCGGCACCATCGACGGTGGCTGCTGCGGGGTTCTCGTCCGCAGCGGATGGCGGCGGGTCGACGGCAATGATGCGGCCGACGAGACGGATGCGCCGGCGCTCGGCGCGTTGAGCGTTGCTGAGGCACTGTCGAGCGACGACAATCGCCCAGGGGAGCGGGTCGTCGGGCACCTCGTCGAGGCGGCGCCAGCACACCAGCAGGGTGTCGCCGATCACGTCGTCGGCCGTCGCGGCGTCGGTGCGGCGGTGCAGGTAGCGGCGCACAGGGTCGACGACGAGCACGACGAGGTTACGCATCCGCTTCTCGCGATCGGTGTCGGTCACAACTCTCATACTGAGGGATGTCCGGCAGGGGCGCGGGGATTTCAGGCGTGGTGCTTTCGCACTGCAGGAGATCGGCGATGAGCGTAGGCCGGCTGCAGCGAGAGGATAATTCGGGAAGGCGGCTCTGTCACGAGAGTGGTCACGCCACATGTTCGGTGTGGCGTTTTTCTCTGCCGTTTTCTAGGAGTTCCCATGTCCGCACGACCCTGGCTCGTCACCTCAGCTCTCACGGTGGCCGCCATCACCCTTGTCGGCTGCGCCCAGCCCGCGACGGAATCGAGCAAGCCACCGGTGGCGGAGCCGGTGCACTGGTCGTACGACGGCGCGAGCGGCCCGGCATCGTGGGCGGAGCTGGATCCCGGCTTCGCGGCCTGCGGCGTGGGCACCGCCCAGTCCCCGATCGACCTGCCCGCGACCGTGCCCGCACCGAGCTCGGTCATCCAGCTGAGCGCGGAGGACGCGGAGGCCGATGTGTTTGACACCGGGCACGCGGTGGAGTTCGAGGCCGACGGCGAGGGCGAGACCCTGACTTTCGCCGGCGACGAGTACAGTCTGCAGCAGATGCACGCCCACGTGCCATCGGAGCACACCGTGAACGGCCAGCCGGCGGCGGCCGAGCTGCACCTGGTGCACGCGGATGCGGCTGGCAAGCCACTGGTGCTGGGCATCCTCGTAACCGAGGGGCAGACATCCGATGCCCTGGCGCCGTTCATCGACGCGGCCACGCATCTGGCTGACGACGAGGACGTGACAATGGATATCGCGGCCGTGCTGCCGCGGTCGCTGGAGAACTACGAGTACTCGGGAAGCCTGACCACGCCGCCGTGCACCGAGGATGTGCAGTGGGTCGTGATGAGCACGTCCATCTCGATGTCGGCGGAGCAGCTCGGCATTCTCGAGGGCGCACATAGTCATAACGCCCGGCCGACGCAGCCGCTGGGGGGCCGGGATGTGGTTGGCGGATCCGCGGAGCTCGGGTTCGAGGGGTAGCGGTCGGGTCGCGCCGTGCCGGCGCGCCGGGGTTTCCGGACCCGCCCCAATGTGCTGGGGACCCGAACTCACAAGATGCGTTTGTGAGCAGGATGCAGTTCGCCAGCGGCATGGCTGCGCCGACAGGCTTGGCGGCCGACGACAAAATCGGGAGGAACGCACACTGCTAGGTTTGCGTCATGGACGAAATTTCAGTCCGCGACGAAATCGCAGCCTTCGTCGCCGAGCGTGATTGGGCGCAGTTCCACAGTCCCGAGAACCTGGCGAAGAGCATCGCCATCGAAGCCGGTGAACTACTCGAGTGCTATCAGTGGAACGCGGATGCCGACGCCGCCCGGGTACACGATGAGCTGGCGGACGTGCTTACCTATTGCATCCTGCTGGCCGACCGCCTCGGAGTCGATCCGAACCAGATCGTTCTCGACAAGCTGGCCAAAACCCGCGAGAAGTATCCAGTCGACAAAGCCCGGGGGCGCAGCGTCAAATATGACGCACTTTGAGATCGAGCGGCTCGACTTCACGAAAGAAGCGGTCCGGGCCTGGGCGCCGCGCGACCACCGCAACACGAACTGGCCGGTCGTGTACGTTCTGGACGATGCCAAAGCCGGCGGCAAGCCCGCGGTCAGGGGCGGGCTCAACGACGTCTACGTGGGGGAGTCGCGCAACGCGGCCGGGCGCATGCGCCGGCACTTTGAATCGTCCGAGAAGCAGCACCTGAGCACGGTCCGGGTCATCGTTGACGCCACGTTCAACAAATCGGTGTGCCTTGACCTGGAGTCCTACCTGATTCGGATGCTTGCCGGTGACGGTTTCTATCGCGTTCTGAACCGCAACGACGGAATCACCGAGGCGGACTACTACGACCGCGGTCGGTACCGCGAGACCTTCCGGGAGGTGTTCGACGAACTCCGGCGAGACGGAGTCTTCACTCGGAGCATTCCGGAGATCGAAAACAGCGACCTCTTCAAGCTGTCACCGTTCAAGGCGCTCTCGCAGGACCAGGCCGTCGCCGTCGACGGCATCCTCGAGGGGCTCTTCGAAGATCTGGAGGCCGGCCTTGACAGCACGATCGTCGTGCAGGGTGACCCGGGCACTGGCAAAACCGTGGTCGCCATCTACCTGCTCAAGCTGCTCGCCGACATTGCGGCCTTGACGCCCGGCGTTGACGTGGACAGCGACTCCCTGTTCTCCGAATTCTTCTTGCCGGGCTATCGGGAGCTTCTCACCGACATCCGGATCGGCCTGGTGGTGCCGCAGCAGTCGCTGCGTGAGTCGATCAAGAAGGTGTCCCGCAAGACGCCGGGGCTTCGGCCGGAGATGGTCATGACCGCGTTCGAGGTCGGATTCGCCGAGGAAGACTTCGACCTGCTCATCGTCGACGAATCCCACCGGCTGAACCAACGAGCCAATCAACCCTCCGGTGTCCAAAACAGGAACTTCAGCCTCATCACCCAGAAGCTCTTCGGGAGCGACGACAAGACGAAGACCCAGCTCGATTGGATCACCGCGAAGAGCAAGCATCAGATTTTCCTGCTGGACGCGGCGCAAAGTGTGCGCCCGGCCGATGTGCCGGCAGAACTGCTGAACAGCCTCGTTCTCGAAGCGCGCCTCACGAAACGTCACTATCCGCTGATGTCGCAAATGCGAGTGCAGGCGGGTTCGGACTATGTCGGCTACGTCAGGCGCATTCTCGACGCGACGACCGCGATCAGCAGGCCGCAAGCCGTGGCTCCCGAGGTTTTCGAGGGCTACGACTTTCGGCTGTTCGACAGCCTTGTGGAGATGCGCGCGGAGATCCGTCGCAGGGATGCCGAGGTCGGCCTCTCACGCTTGCTCGCCGGCTACGCGTGGGCCTGGAAGACCAAGACCGACAAGACCGCGTTTGACATTGAGGTCGGCGACTGTCAGTTGCGCTGGAACAGCACGCAGACCGACTGGATTGCCTCACCGAAGTCCGTGGACGAAGTGGGCTCGATCCATACCGTGCAGGGGTATGACCTCAATTACGCCGGCGTGATCATCGGCCCGGACCTTTGCTACGACGCCAGGGTGAGCAAGCTGGTCATCGATCGGGGCTCGTACTTCGACAAGAAGGGCAAGGAGAACAACGACGTCCTCGGCAAGAAGTACACCGACGACGACCTTCTGCGGTTCATTACCAACATCTATGCGGTTCTTCTGACCCGTGGCATCCGGGGGACTTACGTCTACGTCTGCGATCCAGCACTTCGCGCCTATCTGCGGGGATTCATACCGAGCGTTGTGTAACTGGAACTTGCTGGTTCCCCGTTCTGGGGTGTTCGCCTGCTGATCGGCCAATCCCTGCCTCCAGTACGTTTCAAATAGGCGTGTCTGCACTCTCGTCGAGCGCTTTGAAATGGGGGATCAGATGATGAAACTTGGCAAGAAGAAACCGGAGCCGGCCAAGACCCTTATCGACGGGCCGTCGACCGCCGAAAAGAAGGGGGCCAAGCCGAACCTCAGTACCTGGATCCTCGGCGGGTTGGTCGCTTTCTTCGCTCTGATGTACGCCATCCTCGGTGGATTCCCCGCAATTCTCGTCATCCTGGGAATGGCTGCCCTCGTGACGGGTGTGTACGCGACCTCTGGTCGCCGACCGTGGGCATCCATATCAGTCCGCAAGACAACTGCGATCGCGGTGGCTGCCAGCCTGATCCTCTTCATCTCAGGTGGGGTCGCTGCTGCGGCGCCCGGCGCAGTTGATAATGCTGTTTCCGAGCAGCCCACGGCTAGCGCGATACCGAGTGCAACCCCAAGCCCAACCCCTACCCCGACCAGATCACCGGGAACGGAATTCTCCGAAGAAGCACCGGTTGACCCCTCGATCGTCTCCGCTCCGATTGAGGTCGCATCAGTCGTCACCGCTGACACCAGCTCCACCGACACCACGGCGCTCGCGCTCCTCGCAACCATCCCCGTCAAAGGCAAGGCAGCGAAGACCGGCTACGAGCGCACCGGCATGTTCGGCTCCGCCTGGATCGACGTGGACCGCAACGGATGTGACACCCGTAACGACATCCTCGCTCGAGACTTGAGCCCTACGACCAAGTCGGGGACCTGTCGAGTGATGACCGGTTACTTCGTCTCGCCGTACACCGCCACGCCAATCGCCTTCGTTCGGGGTCAGGACACGTCAGCGTTGGTCCAGATCGACCATGTAGTCGCTCTCTCGAATGCGTGGCAGACGGGCGCTCAGCAGCTCACTCAGGCTCAGCGCGTTTCTCTGGCGAACGATCCCATGAATCTCCTCGCCGTCGATGGTCGCTCCAACGCGCAAAAGGGCGATGGCGATACCGCCACCTGGTTGCCGTCGAACAAAGCAATCCGCTGTGGCTACGTCGCACGTCAGGTGTCCGTCAAAGCAACGTATGGTCTGTGGGTCACTCAGGCTGAGCACGACGCTATGACCAGCATCCTCGGCTCCTGCAGTGGTGAGATGGCACTGACCTCCTCGTTCACGCCGGCACCAGCTCCGGTTGTTATTGCCCCGCCGGCACCGGCTCCGGCACCGGCACCGGCTCCTGCTCCAGCACCCGCTCCGGCTCCTGCACCCGCTCCGGCTCCTGCACCTGCACCTGCACCTGTCGGGGTCACCTACGCGAACTGCGACGCTGTGCGCGCTGCGGGAGCGGCACCGCTGTACGCGGGAGAACCGGGTTACGCACCCAAACTCGACCGCGACGGTGACGGCATCGGCTGCGATACCTGATGAATCACTGACTTCTGTCGAAACGGCTCTGGTGACTGAAGTCGCGCCTTGGGCTGGAGCCGATCTGAAGAAGCCAGAGGGCGGGGCACGTCCGTGTTAGCGGCTGACCAGGTGAGTGGGCGGCAGTTCCCTGAACGCAACGTTCTGGTCAATGTCAAGCGTCAACGCGTCATCCCGAAACTCGAGCGTGTACGTGCGCGTGAACGGCGTGCCCACGTCGTGCGCCCGCACGACCAGAGTGCCGGGGGAGACCCACGCGCCGCTCGCCAGAACCTGGGCATCCGCGGACGCCAACCACTCGCCGTACCCGAAGGCCAGCGGCGTGCTCACACCGCCACGGATGATCGTGAGCAGACCCGGCTCGAGAGTCGCCGCGGTCACCCCCGGATCGTCGAAGTCGAAGCGGATGCCGGCCACCCGCGCCGCCGTCGGTGACGTGGCGTCGCCGATGACGGTCGGCAGGGTTAGGGACGCCAGCGTCTCGGCGAGACCGGACGACACTTCGGCGAGCGGCTGGTCGCTGAACGCGGGCAGCAGGTGTTCCCAGACGAGGTCGAGGGCGCGCTGCGCGGTGGGGAGCGCCGAGGTCAGCACGATCACGGCATCCGTTTCTGGCAGCACCAGGCAGAACTGGCCGAAGGCACCCTCGGCCCGGTAGCCGGTCGGCCGGTTCAACCAGAACTGGTAGCCGTAGCCCTGGCGGCCGTCGAAGTCGTGGTCGGTGCCCGACGTGTCCACCTGCGCCGAGGTGGCCTCGTCGATCCACTCCACCGGAACGAGTTGCGTGCCGTTCCACTCGCCGCGTTGCAGCAGCAGCTGGCCGAAGGTCGCGAGCTGCTCGGTCGTGAGGGCGAGCCCCCAGCCGCCGGCATCGATTCCGCGCGGGCAGCTCTCCCAGGTGGCGCCGACGATGCCGAGCGGCTCGAACAGTCGAGGGGTGAGGTAGTCGAGCAAGCGCTCTCCGGTGAGCCGCTGCAGGATCGCCGAAAGCAGGTAGCTCGCGCCACTGTTATAGACGTAGTGGGTGCCCGGCGCGAACTCGAGGGGCTGGGCCAGGATGGTGCGCGCCCAGTTGTCGCCGTGCGAGTCGTCGGCGAGCGACACCGTGTCGGTCGGATGCCCCGTGGTCATGGTGAGCAGGTGGCGCACGTTCAGCGCCCCCAGATGGGGGTCGATCTGGGCGGGCAGGTCCTCGGGGAGCAGGTCGACGACGAGGCCGTCGAGCGTGAGCAGTCCCTCACGGATTGCCAGCCCGACGGCGGTCGAGGTGAAGCTCTTGCTCACCGAGAACATGAGGTGCGGATGTTGCGCCGCGAAGGGATACCACCAGACCTCAGCGATGACGCGGCCGTGTCGAACGACCATCAGGCTGTGCAGGCTCTCGAGCAGTTGCTCCGCCGCGGCGACGAAATCGAGAATGGCGGTGGAGGAGATTCCCTCGGCTTCGGGGGTGCTGCGGGGGAGCGGGGTCATGGTCCAATTCTGCAGGATGCGATGTGTTTGGCTCAATCCGGCAGCCGCACAGTCCCTAACTGGGGTATGTACAGTCCGGACCCCTATTGACAGGATCTTCAAGATCTCGCCACCGACACCTAGCGGTGGCATGGTCTTGCTCGGAGGAACTTGCACCTTCGAGAAACCCGACTAGCTAAAGGCCCCTGTCTTGATTCCTGTCAAATTTCGTGTTGGTGCGATCACTGCCCTGAGCGCCATTATTCTCGCTGTGTGCGTTTCACCTGCTTCTGCCGCCACTAACTCGCTAACGATCACCCCCACCGAGTGGAACGTCGTCGGGTTGGACAGCAACAGTGTCACGTCAGGGCCCAACCAGTTTTCGGTTGGTGCCGAGGTATGCAACGTAACCGGCACGGCAGTTACCGGTGTTGACGTGGCATGGAATTGGACGACTGCCAATACCTACATCAATCTCGACAGCACTTCGACAAAGAGTGTTCCCTCTATCGCTGCGAATTCGTGCACCAAGCTGTGGTGGACGGTCGAGATCACACGCAATGCGGCGGCCTACAACGCCAAACGTGGCTTCACGATTTCGGCTGCGGCCCCGGGAGTCACGACAGTGAGCACCCCGACGACACGCGAGATTTACGTAGAGAAGCTCGTCTCTCAAAACCGCAATGCAGTGACCTCCGTGACGGGACCGACAAATGTTGTTGTTGGTCAGACAGTTAGCTACTCGCTGACGGGAAAGACTGCCACGCAGGGTTACGAGCAACTGTCCGCTGGGCCCTCGCTTGACGGCACCATTTTTGAAATCCTGTCCGTGATTGGCACCTATACGCAGCCAGAAACAGGTGCCGGCGGGCCGCCGACCGCCGGTTTCTACGCTGACGCGTGCACATGGGACCCGGTTACGACAAGTGGGTCCTATCGGTCCTGTCTAGGGACGGGCAAGGCAGGCGGCAACTCGATTGTGGTCACGGTCACGGCCTTGGTAAAAGCTCCAGGTACCGGTCTCGTCAATGCAAACATTTACGACTATTCGGGCTCCTCATACCACTACAACTCCGATCTCGGCACGTATACCAAGTCCGTCACCGCCACGAACCCGGTGGTTCCGTCTTCGCCGGTGGCTGTTGATGATGGGCCGTTTGCGGTGACTTCTGGGGTGGCCCGGACGGTTGATGTTGCGGCGAATGACACGGATGTTGATGGCGACCTGGATCTCACCTCCGTCGTGGTGACGACGCCGTCCGCTCACGGCCCGACGTCGGTCAACGCGACCACGGGTGTTGTCACGTACACGCCGTCGGGGTCGTATGTTGGCTCGGACTCGTTCGAGTACCGCATTTGTGATGGGCGATCGGTGTGTGACACCGCCACGGTGACTTTCAACGTCACGGCAGTTCCGGTGGTACCGGTGGTTCCGTCTTCGCCGGTGGCTGTTGATGATGGGCCGTTTGCGGTGACTTCTGGGGTGGCCCGGACGGTTGATGTTCCGGCGAATGACACGGATGTTGATGGCGACCTGGATCTCACCTCCGTCGTGGTGACGACGCCGTCCGCTCACGGCCCGACGTCGGTCAACGCGACCACGGGTGTTGTCACGTACACGCCGTCGGGGTCGTATGTTGGCTCGGACTCGTTCGAGTACCGCATTTGTGATGGGCGATCGGTGTGTGACACCGCCACGGTGACTTTCAACGTCACGGCAGTTCCGGTGGTACCGGTGGTTCCGTCTTCGCCGATGGCTGTTGATGACAGCTCGCCGGCCGTCTCCGGTGTCACCCTGGTGTTTGATGTCGCGGACAACGATTCGGACGACGACGGAAATCTCGATGTCACGACCGTGTCGGTGACTGTGGCGCCATCACACGGTGCCGTCTCGGTCGACCCTGTTTCTGGTGAGATCAGATACACCGCGGACTCGTTGTACACAGGGACCGATACGTTTACGTATGAGATCTGCGACACCACAGACCGTTGCGACACCGCAATCGTCACAGTCAGGGTTACGGCTCCTCCGGCAACCAGTACGCCACCAGTTGCTGCAGACAACGACGTGACCACGACTACCGGCAAACCAGTAGTCGTCGATGTCCTCGGCAATGACACTGACCGTGATGGTGATCTTGACCCGACTTCGGTCTCGATCGTTGCCGGACCCAGCCACGGCACCGTCGATGTTGACCCTGATGCCGGAGAGGTAACCTATTCGCCCGACTCCAGCTACACCGGCACCGACTCCTTCACCTACAAAGTTTGTGACGTTGACGGCAATTGCGACACCGCCACTGTCACAGTGAAGGTCGGCGTGGTAGCAGGCGTGGTAGTCGGCCCGCCAGTCGATGCTGGTCGATCTCTCGCAGTCACGGGCGCCGACTCTGGCCAACCGATAATTCTTGCGACTCTGCTCTTCCTGACGGGACTTCTCCTCGCCCGCAAACGCCGTCGATCTATCTGAGGAAGCCTGCTTCGAGAAGATCGGTTCACAACGCACTATGCGATAACCCAAGATGAGTGCCGTTTGAGAAATTTGAAGTGGGGCAGGATGGTTTGATGAAGATATTCAACCCTCCCCGGACAAATCTGCAGGCATCCAATGTCATCCTCGGCATGATGAGGATCTCGGACATGGACGATCGAGAGATTCGCGCTCTTGTCGGCACTGCTCGGGATGCCGGCATCAATTTCTTTGATCACGCCGATATCTACGGTGGCGCGCACGGCTGCGAAAAGCGGTTCGGTGACGCGGTCACGTTCACGGACGCAGAGCGTGAGGCGGTCATCATTCAGTCAAAGGTCGGCATCCGTCAAGGCTTTTTCGATTTCTCCAAGAAGCACATCCTCCGCTCGGTCGACGAGTCTCTCGCGGCGCTGAATATCGACTACCTGGACATTTTGCTGCTGCACCGTCCGGACACTCTGGTTGAGCCCGAGGATGTTGCTGCGGCGTTCGACGCGCTGCACGCCGCGGGGAAGGTGCGCAACTTCGGTGTCTCCAACCAGACGCCCGGGGTGATCGAACTGCTCAAGCGTTCGGTCAACCAGCCGCTGGCCTTCAACCAGGTGCAGCTGAGCATCACCCACGCGCCGCTGATCGCTCAGGGAGTCGCAGCCAACATGGCCGGGCTGGAGCAGTCGGTTGT
Organism: Cryobacterium sp. TMT2-15-1; assembly: GCF_004402345.1. NCBI lineage: Bacteria > Bacillati > Actinomycetota > Actinomycetes > Micrococcales > Microbacteriaceae > Cryobacterium > Cryobacterium sp. TMT2-15-1. The sequence continues at coordinate 18,304 of NZ_SOGD01000021.1, forward strand.
GCGGGACAACGGGCTCCTCGAGTACAGCAGACTGAACGACATCACCCTGCAGGCCTGGTCGCCGTTCCAGAGCGGCAGCTTCGACGGCGTGTTCGTGGGCGACCGGGAGAATTACGGCCCGCTCAATGACGCCCTCGATGACATCGCCGCCGCCCACGGGGTCACGCCGACGGGGATCGCGGTCGCCTGGATCACCAGGCACCCGGCCAACATTCAGGTTGTCCTGGGGACGACCAAGCCCGCGCGAGTGGTGGAATCTGCCGCAGGGTCCGAAATTCCGCTCAGCCGTGAGGAGTGGTACCGCCTCTTCACGACTGCTGGGCACGTCCTCCCGTAAACAGGAGGGCACCCGGGCCTACACTGGCGTGCATGACGAACTCCCCGCGCGTGAGGTTCAGAGGCCGATCGGCGTGAGGGCCGTCGTCTACGACCGGTACGGCCCGCCCGGCGTGCTGCGGATCGAGGACCTGACGGTTCCATCGCCTGGCGCGAACCAGGTGCTCGTGGAGGTGGTCGCGACATCCGTCAATCTCTCGGACTGGGAGGGATTGCTGGGGTCACCGTTGTACGCCCGGATCGGGGGACTTCGCGCCCCCAAGCGACGGGTCCTCGGTTCCGATATTGCCGGTCGGGTTGCCGCGGTCGGCGGCGGCGTGACCCGGTTCCGCGTCGGCGATGAGGTGTACGGCGACAACCTTGCCCTGATGGGCGGTTTCGCCGAGTATGCGGTGGTTGCCGACGGGATGCTGGCGCACAAGCCGGAGGAATTGACGTTCGCTCAGGCCTCGACCCTGCCGCAGGCAGGCGCGATTGCGCTTCAGGGCACGGCTCGGGTGCGACCGGGCCAACGGGTCCTGGTCAATGGCGCCGGTGGCGGATCGGGAACGTTCGCGATCCAGCTCGCCGCCCTCGCCGGGGCGCACGTGACCGGCGTCGACAATGCGGGCAAACTCGACTACCTTCGCGAGCTCGGCGCAGACGACGTGGTCGATTATCGCCGCTCAGACTTCACGAGACTCGAACCGTTCGACCTCGTGCTCGATCTCGTGGCCCACCGATCTGTCTTCGCCTACCGGCGGGCGCTAGCTCCGGGCGGCCGCTATTTCTGCGTTGGCGGTGCAGTGCCGACGTTGCTCGGGGTCGGGATGATCGGCGCGGTGCTCGGCCGGCTGACCGGGCGCCGGATGGGTGTCCTCGCCGTCAGGCAGGGACCGGCTCACTTCCTGCCGGCCTCCGAACTGTGTGTCGCCGGCGACCTGCGCATCCGAATCGACCGCACCTTCACGCTCGACGAGGTGCCGCAGGCCCTCGCCTACGTGGGGGAGGGGCGTGCGCTCGGCAAGGTGGTCGTCACCCCGAAGGGGTCGCCCGTTTGAACCGAGACCACACGGATGCTCGCCGAGCCGATACGGTCACGCGCAGGGGAACCATTCCGAGATTGCGTTGGCGGAACGGCGATGCTCCATGAATCGGCGGGTCACTTCAGCGATCGCATCGGCAAGCGGGAAGATGTCTCTCGTTACGAATTGATCGTCGTGGTCGGCGGCCACGGGATGCCAGTAAACGCCGTCGGCGGTGATCGTCACCTCGGGTATGAGCGAGTCAACGGTCAGTTCTATGCCGGTCTCAGCGACTCCGCGGTGGGCGAGTGCGCGGATTACCTGGTCGTCCCGCAGGATACCGAGAGTATCGAGAAAGGCGTGAAACGGCTCGAGTTCGTGCATCTGGTCGGAAGGCAAAGTGGCTGCGACCTTCACTCGGAATCCCTCGTCGTGTGCGATTCGGATGCCCGCGACGGCCCTGGCCCAGGACCCGGAGCCGCGGTGGCTGTCATGTATCTCGGGTGTGGCAGAGTCGAGACTGATCTGCAGCACGAGCTGGGAGCTGTCCATCCGACGCAGGCGCTCGCGCCGCCTGCCGTGAAAAAGCATGCCGTTGGTGAGCAACGTCGTGGGCAGTTTGTTCGTGCAGGCATTGACCAAATCATCGAGGTCATTCAGCAAGAACGGCTCTCCGCCGGTCAGGATGAGCTCCTTGACCTCGGCAGCTGTAGCCTCGTGCGCGATCTGCCGGACTCGATCGATTCCGATTCCTCGCCGCGCTGCCTTCGGAGACGACCGAACGCAGCAGTAGTCGCAAGCCAGATTGCAATCGAAGTTGGTGTACACCCAGATCCGGGATCCTGGGAGCTGACCGGGATCGAGGCCGGCGAGCAGGTCAGGCGAGCGGCCGCGGAGCACGGTGATGGCCGACCCCTCCATGCTGACGATCTCATTCCCAGTCGAAAGGCACCACGCTGCGATGAGTCCCAGGGCGGCGTCCCGATCGCATGTCCCGAAGTCGACAGAAGCCGTACGACCTGTTGCCACCCGGCTCAAGTTCTCGACCAGGTCGAGGAGCAGGCCCGCGCCTACCGGCGGGCTTGCGGTCACCATCGGTCTGATACTTTCTGTTCCCGCACGGCCGCGATGAGCGAGGCATACCCGTCAAGTTTCGGCGACACCCACGCCCGCAGGCCTTCCATCTCAAGGATTCGCTGATGTTCGGGGTTCTCCCAGTCCATCGCGAAAAGGTTTGCCACCCACTCGTCCGACCGGTCGATCGTCAGCGACGGCATGGCGGTGAAGGTGCAGTGGCTGTACTCGGGGGAGATCCAGAAGGACTCGAACGCGCCGGGGAGGAGCTCACCGCGACCGATCGCCTGCCACGTGTTGATGCCGATCGCCGCAGCATCCGCCCGATCTTCGAGCACCGCGCGAAGGGCGTCGAGCTCGCTCCTGCCCGTATCACCGTGTTTCCCGACATCGCTATTGATGCGAGTGAGATCGACATCCGTCTCGCCGATCCCCGCCTCACGCAAGAAATGCACGGGAAGGATGGCGGCTTGCGCTGAATCGCGCGACCCCAGGGCAAGTCGACGTCCACGAAGACTCTCCAGCCCGGTGAAACCACTGCCGGCTCGGGCGACGAACACCGTCTGGAACACGAGGTCCGTATCCCGGGATGCGAGTGCACGGCATGCTCCATCCGTCTGGGCGACGGTGCGCACCCAGGCCAGATTGGTGTTCCAAGCGAGATCGATCGTTCCCGCGATGAGGGAATCCACCAGACTCGCATAGTTGGAGAACAACATGAAGTCGATCGGCGTCGAGGTCTCGGCGAAGTAGTCCCGCATCCCTTCCCAGATGGGTACGACATTGGGAGAGTACGCAACGGAGCCGATGATCAGGGGCGCACTCATGCTGCAGCTCCCGTAGAGGCCGTCTCACGAGTTTGCGCGGGGGGTGCCGCGGCGGTTTTTGGGGCGTCGAAAAGTGGGCGGCCAGTGATCGCCCTGCCGTAGAACTCATAGAGCACATCGGATGTCGGAGCCATCACGTGGCCCGCGCGGGCATCGCGAAAGTACCGATCTATTTGCAGGTGCTCCGAGAACGCCGCACCGCCGCAGACGCGCATCGCGGCATCCGTAATTCGCAGTGCGGCATCGTTCGAGGATGCCTTGCTGCCGAGCACGAATAGGGGAGTATCCTCCTGCGGGTCAGCCACGCGACCGGCGGCCCGATCAAGGTACGCGCTCGCATTCGCGAGATCGATTGACATCTTCGCCAACTGCGCCCGAATTGTCGGTAGCGCTGACAGGCTGTGGTCGAGATGCTCCAGCCGGGTTCCCACCGTATGCCTCACCGCTGCGTCGACGGCCGCACGGCTGAGCCCGATGGACACAGCCGAGTTGCCGAGATTGAACCACGGCAGAACAGAACTCATCATGAGATCGAATCCGCTACCGGCCGTCCCGAGACGGCACCCCTCGGAAGAATCCACGTCGATGGTCATCGGGCTCGAGGAGTTCCCCCGCAATCCCATACCGCTCCACGGCCGGTCGACGCTGACGCCCGGGCTATCTGCCGGGACTGCGAATAGGTCGACGGTGTCGGCATCCGCAGTCCCGGTGGAGATGATGTAGACATCCGCGTGGCCTGCGGAGGTCACCCAACTCTTTTTCGCAGAAATATGTATTCCGTCTGACGTCGAGGTCGCGCGCGACACCGGAGTCCAGAAGTGTGAGCGGGAACCCGCTTCAGAGAAAGCGAGGGAGGCAAGAGAGCGACCGCTGGCGAGATCCTCGAGGAGTGCGGGCATCCCCGTTGGTGGTGCGGCTGCGACGGGCATGGAAGCGCTCACATGCATCAGATAGATCATGGAGGTCGACCCGCACGCTCCCGCAAGCTGGCTGATGATCTCAACGAGCTCGCGTGGCCCCGCACCAAGACCACCAACCTCAGTGGGCAGAGTGAGTCCGAGCAAACCGGACTCGCGCAGGGCCGCCACGGCCTCATGTGGAAAACGCCCGTCGGCATCCACTGCGTGGGCGTGAGTTCGTGCAACGTCGAGCACGGGCTGAACGCGTGAATTCAGGTTCATTGAGGCTTACCTTTCGTCGTAATCGTGGGTGCGAATGGGCGAACGGACAGCGCGGGCGAGCATGAGAAGCCCGATGCCGAGACCACCGGTGACCGCCATGGTGGAGGCGTCGCCGCCCAGCGGCCTGAAAGACGCTGCGAGCCCTGCGAGTTGGACGAGCGCGGCGACGGTCAGCAGAACACCGGCGGCAGTGTAGAGCGCGGGGCGCCGCGTGGTACCGCCGGCGATGGCGAGTGCGCCACTCACAAGTAGAACGACAGCACCGGTTGCCCCGATGTGCAGGAAGTCGAATTCGGTCGGAAGCTGGGCGCCGAACACAAAGCCCGCAAACACAAGTGAGGCCAGGCCGAGAAGAACGCTACCGCGGTCGAAGGCGCTCGAGCCGGCTGGTGATCGCCTCATGACAGCCTCATCATCAGTCGGGCTGCGCGCCCTGAGGATTGCACCCACTGCTGGCGAAGGACACCGTCGATTCCATAGCTTCGCCCAGCTGCGGTCGCGAAGATCGCGAGGTGAGCAAGCGCCATGAGATAGTACGACCAGTGCCATTCGTTCGGGGCGAAAAGTACTGAAAGCGTGATTGCAAGGGTCTGGCCGATGCCGACGACAGCCCAGAAACGCGTGGCAAGGCCGATGAGCAGAAAAGCCCCGAGTCCGCCTTCGACGAGGAGGGTGAACCACCCGAAGACCTCGATATTGGGCAGGATGACGGCTTCGACGAGTGAGGAGTAGGGCGGCAGAACAGGATGGGCGACCGCCTGGCTCGCCCAGAAGTACAGCCCGTTCTCCTGTGATCGGCCGAAGTCCGGAGGAATCTTCCAGGCGACATTCTGGATCCACATCAGTGCAACACCAACGCGGAGCACCGCGATCATGACCCCTGTGGCGCGGGGAACGGGGACCGCGACAACCGGCGCATCACTGAGACGGGACATAAGAACCATTCATCTCCAGCATCCAAGCGGCACGGAGAGCAAACCGCAATACCGGGACGATGACTAATCCCAAAAACTTCCCATCGGAAACCCATCATTTGCCCAACCGTGCGTTGCGCTCGGTCTGCTGACCGGAGAGTGAAGAGGGCAGGCAACGGCCGGCGAGGAGCTGCACCGCGTGAGCGGGTCGCGTAGCTCGTCGCCGGCCGCCGGGATCTACCGGCGCTATAAGGCCGAGGTCTGCCCCGCGTGCTTCGCTTCGTCGCGCACCTGGCCGGCAGCGTCGGTGGTCTCGGTCTGCACGGTGCCTGCCGCATCGGTGGCCGTTTCCTTCACGGCCTCTGCTGCGTTGCTGAGCGGCTGCTTGAGGTTCTCGCCGACCTGCTTTGCGGCGTCGGTCACCTCCTGAACGAGAGGCTCAGCTGCTTCAGCAACATTTCCGGCGATTCGCTTCTCTGTGGGGCTCGCCGGAACCAGCGACGACGCCAGCCAGCCGACACCGAAGGCGATCAGGCCGATGGCCAAAGGGGTTCCCCTCGCCTTCTGGGCGGCCTGGTGTGCGAGGCCGGAGGCGTCTTCGCTCACTCCATTAAGGGAATCGCCCGCGTCGGATGCCGAACCCATCAGTTTGTCTTTCACAGAGCCCACGGCTCCCTTCACTTTCTCGGTCTGACGTTGCATGATTTTGTCGGGCGTGACCTTGTCAGCCAAGGCGTCGACGTCGCTGCCGAGTTCGCGGCGGGTCTTTTCGATCTCGGCGCGAAGAATGTCCGGATCGGTGTTCGTGCCGGAAGTGAAATCGGTGCTCATCGGTTTTCCTCATTTCGTTTGAGTGCGTCTGGAATGTGCTTCAGAGAATCGACGGTGCGCGGCGCCGGCATACCCCGCACCCCCGAGCAGTCCCGCTCCCTTGCCGGCGCGGGTGGCAGACTGGCGCACTTCCGCCTTGGCCAGAGCAACCTCCTGGCGCACGAGTGTGGACACGTCACGGGTGACCTCACCGAGCAGGTCGCCCAGGGAGGTCTCGGCGGCCTTGCGTTCGGAGGGAGTGTGCAGGTCAGTCATCGGGGCAGCCCACCGAGGCCGGGGGTGGTCGAGGGGAACCCGGCGTTGGAACCGTAGTCGGAGCCAGCGGTGAAATCGGGGTTGGTCGCGGTGTAACCAGGGGTGACCGTGGACTCGGGAGTGGAATCTTCGGCAGAGTCCTTATGCTCCTCGATCACTCCGCGCGTCAGCCGTCCGGCGAGGACGCCCGCCACCGCCGCGATGGCGATAAAGGTTCCGGGCTTGCGCCGGGCATAATTCTTAACCTCGCTGAGGAGGGATCCTGGATCGCGCTGGTCCAGCCAGTCCGCGATACCGGTAGCCCGCGTCGCGGCCTGTTGGGCAAGGTCGCTGGCCACTCCCTGCGTTTCGGATGTTCCGGCCATCGCGCCGAACTCGTCGGCGAGCGATCGGATGACCGACGCGACCCGCTTCTGCTGGGATGCGGCCTGGTCAGCGAGCTCCGTCTGGGTCTCCCGGTACAGGGCCTTCGCCTGACTCTTGGTCTCAGAGCCGACCTTGTGCAACTCCTGCTTGGTGACACCGGCGACGTGCTGACCGGCGGCATTCCCGGATGGCACTTAACATGATTCGGCGCCCGGAGGCAGCGCAAGCAACCTGAGAAAACAGACGAATTCTGCCAGAGTGTGTGACGAACCGGGATAAATTGCGTCACTAAGAACTGACTTCCCGGCCTTCTATGAACGCCTGCACGAGGCACAGCGGGCGACAATCGTGGTCACCCATCGCATGATAAATTCGAGTGTTCCGGTACCGGAGCGTCACATCACGCAGAACATCGTCGAGAGGCTCAAGCATGAGCGAGAAACTGAGCTTCCGAGTCCGACGCCTCACTCAGAGGCATCGTTCTGCTTTCGTCGCGTTGTTCACTGAACACCCGCAGGCCGAAGTCGATGACGCGCCTGAGATCTATTTCGACGACACCATCGAACTCCAAATCGCGTCCATGGCTCTCGCCCTCGTCGCCGAAACTGATGACGGTCGGCTTCTCGGCGCTCTTGTCACCGAACCGGACAGTTACGTCGACGAGAATCAGCTCGACGAAGACTCCACCGACGATGACATCGACGATGCAATCGTCAGCGACCACGGCACCGCCGTCTTCGAGTTGCTGATCACCGGTGGATCCGCGCAGGTGTGCCGAGAACTCCTCAACACTCTCGCACCGGCCCTCACCACCCGCGGTTTCGCTCAGGTGCATGCCAGCGTCCCACCAGACCTCGCCGAGGTGTTCCGCGGTCAAGGGTGGGTTGTCCTGCCAGAAAACACGGGCATCGCATGGATGGGCATGGACCAGTCAGACGAGCAGGTGCGCGATTATGAAGCGATCCCGAGCAGCTCGCTGGCCGCGTTCCTCGTGATCGACCCTAACGTGTACATGTCTTGGCCGTATGACGCCCCTGACAACCCCGAAGATGACGACTCGCGACAGGAGAACATCGCCACAGGCATGGAGGAGTTCGCAGCTCGGGTGGAGGCAGAAGCATCCTCAGATTCTTAGTGGATGACGGCGAGCAGCACGCCGACGCCCACGAAGAGTACGCCGAAAATGCGGTTCAACACGCGTTGGCCGCGACCATCGCGGGTGAATCGCTGGAATGAACGCGCTGTTCCGGCGAAGAAGAACCACATCACCAGAATGTCGATCGCAACGACGGTGGCCGCGACGATCAGATACTGAGTCGGCATCGGTCTGTCCACTCGGATGAACTGGGGTAGGAACGCGAGGAAGAACACGACCGCTTTGGGGTTGAGTATGTTCACCCACAGCCCGCGTCGGAACATCGACCAACGGGGCTCAGCGCTCAGGGCTCGGGTGCGCTCGCCATCAAGTTCCGGCTTGGCCAGAAACTGACGGATGCCCAGGTAGACGAGGTAGGCGGCACCCGCGTAGCGAATGACGTTAAAGGCGATCGGAGAACCGGCCACGAGCAGACCGACACCGAGTGCCACGATCACGATGTGGATGAGAAGCGCGGCCTGCTGGCCCAGGATTCCCCAGATGGAGCGGCGGAAGCCCGCGTTGAGCGCGTTGCTCATGGTGTTGATCGCCCCCGCACCGGGCGTGAAGCTGATCAGGGTGCCCGCGCCGACAAGGGCCACCCACAGGGAGAACTGCACCGGGACATCCTCGTTTCATGCTGTTTGCGGCTTGCCAGCCGGCGACGGAATCAGGCCGGTACGCGGTGGGACCGACTCTTCTTGCGAAGGCGCGAGATCCCGAACAGGGCCGCGGCAATGATCAGACCGAGAATGAGCCCGAAAACGAGCGACATCGCAGTGTCGGTGACCCAGGCAATGATGGGTCCCGCAGGTTCGACCGCCTGCGTCACGGCGTGCAGAAAGTCGTAGGGAACGCTCCAGATCGTGTCGTTCAGGTTCACGATCACCAGATGGCCTCCCACCCACAACATGGCGACCGTGCCGATGACGCTGATCACTCGGAATACGGCCGGCATCGATCGCACAATGCGCGCGCCGGTGCGTCGGACCCGTCGTACCGGGTGCTTCATCAGCGTCAGCCCGATGTCGTCGATCTTGACCAGCAGGGCGACCGCGCCGTAGACGAGCACCGTCATCCCCAGACCGATCACGATCAAGGCGCCGAGCGTCATCCAGATCCCAAAGTCGGGATCGAGACCCGCCAGTGCGATGAGCATGATCTCCGTGCTGAGGATGAGGTCGGTGCGAATAGCGCCGAAGACGAGCTTTCGCTCATCCCTCATCTCAGGGTCATCAGTGCCGTGATGAACTCCGAACCACTCGGTGACTTTCTCCGCACCCTCGAAACACAGATAGGTGCCGCCGATGATCAGCAGCCACGGCAACACCCACGGCGCGAAGGCCGAGAGGAGGAGTGCGAGCGGGATGATGATGACGAACTTGTTGAACAGGCTACCGAGAGCGATCCGCCACACGATGGGAAGCTCGCGCGCCGGTGACAGCCCCTGAACGTACTGAGGCGTGACGGCCGCATCGTCGATCACGACGCCTGCGGTCTTCGCGCTCGCTTTGAGAGCGGCGGTAAGTACGTCATCGACAACGGCGAGCAGGCCGACGGACATCTGGTTCTCCTCGGATTCAGGGGCATCGTCCCGGTTCAGGGCGACGGCACTGGGGTCAACATTACCGCGAGGCAGGGTGGGCACAGGCGCCTCCCAGACGGTGGAAAGAAGATTGAATCTGGTTTCGCTGTCAGGTCTCGAACGATATATCGTTAACTATCGTCGAGCCTGATGGCTTCGGCGCTGAGGAGGACATCATGAGTGGTTCATTTATGGGTGACGGGTTCGGGGCACGCCGGGGCGGTGCTGGTGAGGGCTGGCCCAGCGGGATGTGGGACGCCATGGAGCAGCTGCGCGGACAGTTCGACCGCAAGGCCGGTCCGAGAATGGCACGCGGGGACGTGCGTGCGGCGGTACTTGCGCTGCTCGCTGAGAAGCCGATGCACGGCTACCAGATCATTCATGAGATCGAGGAGCGCAGCAGTGGCGCCTGGAAGCCGAGCCCCGGCTCGGTGTACCCCACGCTTCAGCTGCTTGCGGACGAGGGCCTCATCAACGCGGAGGAGTCCAACGGTCGCAAGACCTACTCGCTCACGGACGAAGGCCGCGGGGTAGCGGATGCCACGGCCGACCAGCCGGCCCCGTGGGAGGCCCAAAACGCCCGGGGCACCGGGCGGGCGACCGCGCTGCCCAAGGCCGGCATCGACCTGGCTCAGGCCGCCGCGCAGGTCGGGCGCTCTGGCAACCCGGAGCAGGTGAAGCAGGCTGTCGCCATCCTGGATGAGGCGCGTCGCAAGCTGTACGCCATCCTCGCCCAGGACTGACCGAGTGCCCACAGCACGTCGGCATCACGGAGATCAGATGACCGACGTCGGGAACTTGCGTGCCCGCTCCCGCCGGATTTTGCGGTTCGCCGCCCTGTATCTGGCGCAGACGTGGTGGTACGAAGTTCTTCTCCCGCGGGTCGGGCTGGCGCGGGTCGCAGCACGAAGCAGATCGGCGCGCCTGCAGCACATCGCGCAACGCTTTCACGTGCTCGCGGTCGACCTGGGTGGCCTCATGATCAAGGTGGGCCAGTTCATGTCGTCGCGCCTCGACGTGCTGCCTCCGGAGATCACGAAAGAGCTCGAGGGTCTGCAGGACGAGGTTCCGCCGGTGCCTTTTCCGGCGATCCAAGCCGTCGCCGAAGCCGAGCTGGGTGTGACGCTCGAGCATGCGTTCTCTTACATCGATCCCACGCCGCTGGCCGCAGCATCCCTCGGTCAGGTGCATCGCGCTCGGCTGTCGGAACTGGATGCCGCCGAGACAGGCCTGCTCGACGTCGTCGTCAAGATTCAGCGGCCGGGCATCAGCGAGATCGTCGATGTCGACCTCGGCGCTCTCCGACGTGTCGCCCGCTGGCTCAGCCACGTGCGTCTCGTCTCGGATCGCGTCGACATGCCCGCCCTGGTCGAGGAATTCGCGTTCACGAGTCTTGAGGAGATCGACTACCTGCACGAGGCGGCAAGCGCCGAACGATTCGATCAGAACTTCACAGACGACCCCCGGGTCAGCGTTCCCGAAATGGTGTGGGAGCGCACTACCCGGCGCGTATTGACCCTCCAAGACGTGACCGCGATCAAGATCAACGACGTCGACGGGCTGAGGGCAGCCGGAATCGACCCGTCGGAAGTTGCCGAAGACTTCGCGGCGGTCATGTTCGACCAGCTCTTCGTCAATGGCTATTTCCACGCCGACCCGCACCCCGGGAACATCTTCGTCACGCCGCTCGCCACCGGTGTACCCGACACGAACCACGGCCGGGCCTGGAAGTTCACCTTCATCGACTTCGGGATGATGGGCGACGTGCCCGATGTCTTACGTCGGGGCCTGGTGAATCTGCTCATCGCCGCCGCGTCACGGGACGGAAAGGGGATGGTGGACGGCATCCGCGAAGTGGGTGTGCTCCTGCCGTCCGCTGACACCGCCGAACTCGAGCGCGCGATGACGAAGCTGTTCGCCCGTTTCGGTGGGATGGGTTTCGCCGAGTTGCAGGATGTCGACCCACGCGAGTTCCGCGCCTTCGCCATCGAGTTCGGTGATGTGGTTCGCTCGCTGCCGTTTCAGCTTCCGGAAAACTTTCTGCTCATCGTGCGCGCGATGTCGCTGACCTCGGGAATGTGCAGTTCGCTCGACCCTGCGTTCAATATCTGGAATTCCGTCGAGCCATATTCCGCCCAGCTGATCCGCGCCGAGGGTGGGAACGTGGTGCAGGCGGCCGCAAAGCAAGTGGCGTCGGTTGCGGCCATCATCGCGCGGCTTCCCCAGCGGCTCGACGACCTCACGACGCGATTCGACGAGGGTACCGTCTCGGTGCAGACTCCCCGGATCGAGCGTCGCTTGGTCGCCATCGAGCGAACCGCACGTCAGATCGTCTCGGCAATCCTCTTCGCCGCTCTGCTGATCGGCGGCATTCTGCTGCGGGCCGAAGATGTCGTGCTCGGAACGGTGCTCGTAGCCGTGTCCGCGCTCCCGCTGTTGCACGCCCTCTTCGCCGGGTTATCGTCGCGGCGCGGACCGCTGCCCTAGTCCCGACTGCGCGGAACGCCATTTCGGTTACTGTGATGCCTATGTCTGGTCAGAACGAAAAGCAGGATGCGGGGTCGCCGTCGGCCTCGAGGTCGCGACGCGCGCCTGGTCGCCGACCTCACCGCGGCGGCGTCAGAAGTGACCCGCGAGGCGAAAGCCGCGGTCCAACGCGGCGGCAGCACCTGTGGGGCAGCCGCCTTCTTCATCGGGTGGGTGATGCGACCGCGCTCGCCACGGTGGGGTCGGCTGTCGCATTCCTCACGGCGCTGTGGCTGATGGTGGGCTTCTTGGTTGGCTTTCCTTCCTGGTGGAACAACATTCTCTACAGCGTGACGTCCTCGATCACCCTCGTCATGGTGTTCGTCATCCAGCACACTCAGGCTCGTCAGCAGGCAAAAACCGAAGCCCAGCCATAACTGTGAGTGTGATTCCGCTGAAGTAACGACCCGCTGTTCATCTCGCAATGATGAGCGGCGGGCGGCTGAACAACTGGCAAACTCCGGCGGGTTACGTCGGGTCCCGGATAGCAGTCGGGTGATCATTTGGGATGAGCACCATTCCTGACGCCCCACCCAATTGCGTGGGGCGGGTCGTGTGCCTGGCAGACCTGGCTACCAGCGTCCAACAGGTGACGGCCACGACGCCGGTCAGCGAAATCGACCGCGTTTTCCGTGCGAACCGACAACTTCGTTCCCTCGTCGTGCGGGAAGACGGCAGTTTCTTCCTGTTGACACGGGAACAGGTGGAATTCACTCTGACCGGACGGTTGGGCTACGGTCGCGGCCTGCATGCCCGGTCGACGGCCATCCAGATGGTGCCGGAAAATTCCTTCGCCCTGCCCGGTGCGATGAGCCTGGCGAATGCGGCGCAGCGCATCCTGGAGCTGCTGGAGGGCAACCGTTACCGTGACGTGCTCGTGCTGACCGACGAGGGGCCACGGGTCGTGTCGGTGTCTCAGATCTTCGAACGGTTGTCGACAGAATTTCGATACGCCGCACTCCACGATTCCCTGACCGGACTGCCCAACCGCCGGCAATTGGAGGAGAGCGGAGCCGCGTCGATTGAGGGAACCGTGGACATGACCCGCATCGCGGTTCTCTACATCGACCTTGACGGTTTCAAAGCGATCAACGACACCTTCGGTCACCAGGCCGGAGATGAGATCCTGGTCGGCTTCGCAGACCGGCTGCGCGACATCGTTCGCCCCGCCGATGTGCTCGCCCGCATCGGCGGCGACGAGTTTGCGGCGTTGTTGGTCGACGTGGATGACGTGCAGCTTCTCGCCATCGCGGATCAGGTCGTACTCGGCGCGTCGGTGCCTTTCGTCTGTGACGGCCATCTGCTGCATGTTTCGGCATCCGTCGGCATCGCAATGGCCGGTGATGTCGGAGCAGAACGGGAACTGAGCTGGCTTGACGCGTTGCTCCGCCACGCCGATGGGGCCATGCTCAAGGCCAAGCAGGCCGGAAAACGCCAGGTCGCCCGTCTCGATGGGCACGGCGAGGCCGCGCCCATCGTTCGGAATGCGCTCATCCGGCGGCGCCTGCCGCAGGCCTTCGCGACCCGCGCTTTCAACTTGCACTACCAGCCGCAGATGGACCTGGCCAGCGGCGACCGTTCGGCGGTGGAGGCGCTGCTGCGCTGGACCGACCCGATTCTGGCCCCGTCTCGCCCGCCGAATTCATTCCGATCATGGAGTTGTCCGGCGACATCCACCGCATCGGGCAACGGGTCCTCAACGAGGTCTGCGCCCAGGCCAGACTCTGGTTGGATGCGGGAACCCCGCGCCGAGTCGCAGTGAATGTGTCTCCACTCCAACTGGCGGCCCGCACCATCGTTCCCGAGCTCGTTGAGGCACTCCACCGGCATCGCATACCGGCGCACCTCATCGAGGTTGAAATCACCGAGGGCGCCGCGATCACCGATCTGCCCCGGGCGATCGGACAGCTCCAACAGCTCCGGGAGGCGGGGATCAGCATCGCCCTGGACGACTACGGCACCGGCTTCTCTTCGCTTGCCCTGCTGCGTAGCCTGCCTCTGACCACGGTCAAGATCGACAAATCCTTCGTCGACAACATCGATTCCTCACCCTCGGACGCCCTGCTCGTGGGCGGGATCATCGACACCGCTCATGCCATCGGGCTCTCGGTCACAGCCGAAGGCGTCGAACGTCAGGACCAACTCCAGCTTCTGCGTGACTTGCGCTGTGACGCCGTGCAGGGCTACCTCATTTCGCGGCCCGTCGCCCCAGAGGACCTCCCGCAACGGTGCTCCATTTGACGCGCTGAACCGAACACGGCTGGGCAAGCGAGCAGAAAAGACGCACTCAGGGCCGTCGCAGAGGTGGTCGATCGTCTCGCCGAGAGATTCCCGCATGTTTCGCGCACGAGTATCGAGAGGGCGGTCCTCTACGAACGCCGAGCCTCGGACGGACCGCCGATCCAAGACTATGTGCCGTACTGGTTGAACACGGTGCCACGGGCCGCCTGCTCGGGCGCGGCAGGACAACAACCTCCTGGTGTGGGGCGCGGCAGCACCTCGTACTGAACGAATCCGACGGAGATTTTGCTCTAAACAGCGCGTTGAGGCTCAAAAACGGGTGTCTGACCCAAAATCTCCGTCGAATTGGTGCGAGGCCGGGCATGGCGCTGCAACAACCTCCTCGGCGCCGAGTTCACCGCGCGCTGGATGCTGATGTTGCCGAATTGGGTGCGCGCACGCACCGTGACGGTCGGCTCGGACGCGTCGGGAGCACGTCGCCATCGAGCTTGTTGCGCACGTGCCCTTCCTTCGAGGTCAGGTCGAGCCAGGCGGCGACACCGGGCCGCACGCCGATGGTGCTCTGGCCGAATCCGCTCTCGACCTGGCACTAGATCTGACCTTCCGGGAGCCACAGACCGATCGGCTAGCCCCGGGGAAGGAAGATCGAACCGGCAAGTGTGATCACCGTTCTGCGTGGGATGAACGTGACGAGCGACGCAGTGACTCTGTTGCGCGCACCGACAACCACGGACGGCACCGATTTTCTGGCGCTGATGGCAGCCAGGGTAACGTCGACGACATTCGAGGCCGGCACTCGCTTGCCGGGTGACTGCGAACCGGCGACGTCGAAAAACTCAGTGTCGGTGGAACCCGGACTCACCGCGAAAACCCGCACTCCGGTGTTGTGAGTCTCGCCCCAGACGGCCTCGGTGAACGACAGGACGAACGCCTTCGTGGCTGCGTAGACCGCCATCCCGGGCACGGGCTGGTACGCCGAGGTGCTGGCGATGTTCACGATGATGCCCGAGTCTCGGGCCACCATGCCCGGCAGGAAGGCAGCCGTCAGGTCGACCAGCGTGCTGACGTTCAGAGCGATCTCCGAGTGAAGGCGGGCTCGGTCTTCGTCGACCAGGCGCGCATTGGTTCCGAAGCCGGCGTTGTTCACGAGAACATCGACGGTGATCTGCTGGTCGAGGAGTTGGTGCTCGACCGCGGCGGCCGCACCGGGCACGCTCAGGTCCTGCGAAATGACGTGGACGTCGACCCCGTTCTGCTTGCGCAATTCGGATGCGAGAGCCTCCAATTCGTCGGTTCGGCGGGCCACCAGAATGAGGCTCGTCCCCTTCGCGGCGAAGGCTCGGGCGAAGTGACTGCCGATGCCCGAGCTGGCGCCGGTGACGAGGGCTGTCTTGCCTGCGAGATCGAAATTCATTCAGCTGCATCCTGACGTAAACGGTGTTCACACCCTAGAGGAGCATCCAGTCGGCCAGTCAGGCGCTCACCGGTCCGTAATATCTCGCTGCGGCCATAGGGGGAGTGGCCGTGCGAGAATAATTAGCAACCCTCACCGCAGGCTTACGGCCTGCGTCCCCATCCAGTTCGGCATCCGCGCCTCCCGTTGCGCCCGTGCCGGTGGCGGTGCATCGGTGTGTTCTCGACTCGAAGAGGTTTTGATGTGTTGGACTTTCTAGGGGATCAGTATGAGCAGATCCTATTCAGCAGTTGGCAGCATTTCAGCCTTGTCGTTCAGTGCCTGATCCTGGCGACAGTCATCGCCGTCGTGCTGGCTTCGCTCGTCTACCGCAGTTCCGCGCTCACCGGGATCGCCAACTCGGTGTCGGCCATCGGCCTGACCATCCCGTCGTTTGCCTTCATCGGGCTGCTCATCGCGCCGCTCGGCTTCGGTGTCCTTCCGGCCGTCGTCGTGGTGGCGTTCTTCGCCACGCTGCCCATTTTGCGGAACGCGGTCGTGGGCCTGTCGGGTATTGCTCCATCGATCGTGGAATCCGCCCGCGGCATCGGCATGAGCCGGTTTCGCACGCTCCTTCAGGTGGAACTGCCGATCGCCTGGCCGATCATCCTCACGGGCGTTCGGGTCTCCGCTCAGATGGTCATGGGTGTCGCCGCGATCGCCGCATATTCCCTCGGCCCGGGCCTGGGTGGATTCATCTTCTCCGGCCTCTCCCGCCTCGGCGGCGCCAACTCCCTCGAGTCGGTACTGACGGGCGTCATCGGCGTTGTCGTGCTCGCTCTTATTCTTGATCTCCTTCTCGTCGGCCTCGGCCGCCTGACCACACCTCGAGGTATCCGTGTCTGAGTTCATTGCATCCAACCCTGCTGAATCCAGCAGCACCGAGGAATCCGTCACCCCCACCGGCATCACCGGTGCAAGCATCCTGTTGGACCACGTCACCAAGCGGTTCCCCGGCCAGGCGCGCCCCGCCGTCGACGGTCTCACCATGGAGATCCCGGCCGGCAAGATCGTGATGCTCGTCGGTCCCTCGGGCTGCGGCAAGACCACGACCCTTAAGATGATCAACCGGCTCATCGAACCGACCGAGGGTCGCATCGTCGTCGACGGTGACGACGTCACCGACATGAACGGCGACACCCTGCGCCGAGGTATCGGCTATGTCATTCAGGCCGGGGGACTCTTCCCGCACATGACGGTCGCCACCAACATCGGCATCGTGCCGAAGATGCTCGGCTGGGACAAAGCCCGCATCGCGGCCCGCGTCGACGAGCTCCTCGAGCTTGTTTCCCTCGACCCGGCGCTCTACCGCGACCGATACCCCAAGGAGCTCTCCGGCGGCCAGCAGCAACGCGTCGGCGTGGCGCGCGCCCTCGCGGCCGACCCGCCCGTGCTCCTGATGGACGAGCCCTTCGGCGCCGTCGACCCGATCACCCGCCTGCGCCTGCAGGACGAACTGCTCAACATCCAGGAAGAATTGCAGAAGACCATCGTCTGCGTCACCCACGACTTCGACGAGGCCGTCAAGCTCGGCGACTGGATCGCCATCTTCAACGAGGGTGCCCAGCTCGTGCAGTACGACACCCCGGAACGCATCCTCGGCGACCCGGCCAACGAGTTCGTCGAAAACTTCATCGGGTCCGGCGCCGGCCTCAAACAGCTCACCCTGACCCGGGTGGCGGAGGTCAGCCTCAGCGACGCAGTCGTGGGCCAACCCGGTGAACGGGCAGCGGATGTGCTGGCCCGCGTCGTCGAGACCGGCCACGGCCACGCGGTCATCGTCGATGAGCGTCGCCGACCCATTCAGTGGCTCTCCGCGCGCCAGCTCGGCCGCCTGGAGGTCATCAGCGACGTTCCCGACCCGAAACTTCCGGTCGTCGGCAAGCGGGCCACGCTCAATGATGCGCTCGACACGATGCTCGTCTCGAGCGCCGGGGCCGTGCTCGTCACGGGCCGCCGCGACATGTTCAAGGGCGTCATCGACGTTCAAACCGTGATGGACGCCATCACCCGGTCACAGTCCGCGGCCGTGCTTGAGTCAGACCAGGCCCCCGTCGGGCTGAACACCGGCCTGTTCCAGGCGCAGGTGTCGGCCGCCGAGGCAGACCTGATCGAGACCGATCCCAGCGGCGCTGACGCACGGTCCGTTCAGTGAGTACCCGCACCCCGCATACAGAGGCGGGCCTTGCCGGCGGCGATTCCGCCGTTGAAACGCCGGGCGACCCGACTGCGGCCGGCGTACCGGTCAGCCGTGCTCGCACGGTGTGGCGATCCTGGCGGGGTCTGGTCTACCAGCTGGTCGGCATCCTGCTCGCGTTCCTGGCGCTCGTGATCTGGCTGCTGACGGCCGACCTGTCGCCGATCGTGCTCACCACCCTCGCTCCCGGCGCGCTCTGGGTCTACACGGTGGAGCACATCCAGCTCACCCTGCTCGCCGCGGTGATCGTGTTGGTCATCGCGATTCCCTTGGGAATCGCCCTGACCCGCAAGCCCTTGCGGTTTCTGACCGCACCGGTGCTCGCCATCGCCAACTTCGGTCAGGCGGCCCCCGCGATCGGCGTCGTCGTGCTGCTCGCGTTCTGGGTCGGCTTCGGCTTCTGGGCCGCGACGCTGAGTCTCGTGCTCTACGCCGCGCTCCCGGTGCTGCGCAACACCATGGTGGGCCTGCAGCAGGTCGACGCCCGCCTCATCGAGGCCGGACGAGGCATGGGCATGAGCTCCGCCGCCGTATTGTTTCGGGTGGAGCTCCCGCTCGCCGTTCCGGTCATGCTGTCGGGCGTGCGCACCGCTCTCGTTCTGCTGGTGGGCACCGCGGCCCTGGCCACGTTCGTCAACGGCGGCGGACTCGGCATCCTGATCACTACGGGCGTCAATCTCAGCCTCGCCCCCGTGCTCGTCACGGGAGCGCTGCTCGTGGCTCTGCTCGCCCTGCTCATCGACTGGGCAGGCCGCGTTGTGGAACACATCGCTCACCCGAAGGGACTCTAGATGTACCGCTCGTCTTCTCGCACCCGCCTCACGTCCCTCGGCCGCTGGGGGGTGGCGGCCGGTCTCCTCGCCCTGTCCGCAGTCGTTCTGAGCGGTTGCGGACTGAAGCCGGCAACCTCGTACGTTCCCGCGGTCGGACCTGGGTCGATCACCCCGCTCGAGGGTGCTGAGGGCGTCGACCTCACGGTCACGTCCAAGAACTTCACGGAGCAGCTTCTGCTCGGCAAGATCGCGGTGCTCGCCGGGACCGCCGCGGGATTCGACGTCACAGACCTCAGTAATCTGCCCGGCAGTCAGCCGACCCGAGAGCTGATTCTTTCTGGTCAGGCCGACGTGCTCTGGGAATACACCGGAACCGCGTGGCTGACCTACCTCGGTCAGGATGAGTCGATCGCCGACCAAGACAAAATGTGGCAAGCCGTGTATGACATCGACATCCAGAACGGCGTCACCTGGGGCGCACCGGCCCCGATGAATAACACCTACGCCCTGGCTGTGCGCAGTGAGGCGGTCGCCGAGCTCGGCGGCATCACGACCATGTCCGAACTCGCCGCGTTGCCGGTCGAGGATCGCACTTTCTGCGTCGAATCCGAATTCAACTCCCGCCCGGACGGCATGAACCCCATGCTCGCCCACTACGGACTCGAACGTGGCGCCGCTGATGGGGTGCCCGATGGCAACATCGGAATCTACGACACCGGTGCGATCTACAGCGCGACCGACGACGGAGCCTGCAACTTCGGCGAGGTTTTCACGACCGACGGCCGACTCGACGCGCTCGACCTCACAGTTCTGACCGACGATCTCGCGTTTTTCCCTGCGTACAACGTCGCGCCGGTCTTCTTCACCGAGTCGATCGAGGCCACCCCCGGCCTGGAAGAAATCTTCGCCCGGATTTCACCCAAGCTCACCGACGAGGTTCTGCGCGGCATGAACCGTCAGGTCGACGTCGACGGAAAGGAACCCGCTGATGTGGCCTATGCCTGGATGATCGACGAGGGGTTCATCACCGACCCGACCGACTGAGTCACGGAGAGTCCAGCTGACTGCACCGCGTGGACGGTGTCGGCGGTCAGCTTGACGGACGCGACGTGACATCCGGCCGCCTGAGGCATCAGATCGTCTGGCCGGGCGCCGTTCCCACCCCGCCTGTCTAGGCTGTACCCATGGCCACAGTCATCCTCGTGCGGCACGGTCGCACCACCGCAAATGCCACCGGAATGCTGGCCGGCCGCGCTGCCGGCGTTCGGCTCGACCAGATCGGGCAGGATCAGGCCGCCCAGACGGCCAAGCGCCTGGCCGTGGTGCCGCTGGTCGGCGTGGTGTCGAGTCCTCTGGAGCGCTGCCGGCAGACATCTCAGTTCATCCTGGACCACCAGGCCGGCTCGCTCGTGACGCCGGTGGAGGAGGGCATCACCGAGTGCGATTACGGTGAGTGGCAGGGCCAGGCCCTCGGCGATCTCGCCAAGGAGAAGCTCTGGTCGACAGTGCAGTCTCAACCGTCGGCCGTCACCTTTCCCGGCGGAGAGTCGATGGCGACCATGCAGGCCCGGTCGGTCGCCGCCATCCGTCGTCACGATGCGGCGTTCGAGGCCGAGCACGGTCCGGGCGCGGTGTGGGTGGCGGTCAGCCACGGCGACATCATCAAGTCCGTTCTGGCCGATGCGCTCGGCATGCACCTCGACCTCTTCCAGCGCATCAACGTGGGTCCGGCATCCGTTTCGATCGTGCGCTACGGCACCAGCCGGCCGAGCGTGCACGCCATCAACACGGATGCCGGCGACCTCGCCTGGCTCGGCGCCAGCGCCCCTCTGGCCGACGCGCCGGTCGGTGGCGGGGCCGGTCAGGCGCCGCACCCAACGGTCGCCTAAAATACCGACATGTCCACAATCGTCCATGAGTTTTCCTGGCCGGATCGTGTCGTCATCGGCACCGTCGGTCTGCCTGGTTCTCGCACGTTCTACCTGCAGGTGCGCACTGGAGCTCAGATCGTGAGCATCGCCCTGGAGAAACAACAATCGGCGCTGCTCGCCGAGAAAATCGACGAGATGCTCGACCAGCTGATGAGCCATGAGGGCAACCCGTTCAGCATCCCGAGCACCACCCCCGTCGAACTCGTCGACAACGAGCCGCTGGATCAGCCCGTCGCGGAGGAATTCCGCACCGGCGGGATGAGCCTGGGCTGGGACCCGTCGACCGTGCAGGTCGTGCTTGAGGCCTACCCGCTCGTGGAAGTCGATCCGGGCAGTGACGACGTGCCCGACGAGGATCTGCTCGACGCGATCATGCAGGAGCCGGCGGAGATGCTTCTGGTACGGATGCCCGTCGGTACCGCCCGGGCCTTCGCCACGCGCACCCGCGAGGTGGTGGGGGCCGGCCGCCCCCTCTGCCCGCTCTGCGGCGATCCCATCGAGGCCGACGGACACACCTGCACCCTCCCCGGCAGCCCCTGATGCACGATGCCGCCCTCGACGGTGAGCTCGACGGTGAGCTCAACGGTGAGCTCGAGCTCACGGGACGCATCACGACGGCCTCGAACGCGACCTTCCTCGGAACCATCGGTGGATTCACGGTGGTCTACAAGCCCATCGCCGGTGAGAATCCGTTGTGGGACTTTCCCGACGGCAATCTTGCCAACCGCGAGGCCTCGGCCTACCTGGTCTCACAGGCCTTCGGCTGGAACGTCGTGCCTCGGACCTGGCTGCGGGGTGGCCCGATGGGCCGGGGGATGGTGCAGCTGTGGCAGCATGCCGATCCCGATCAGGATGCCGTCGACCTCGTCCCGTGGGAAGCCGCGCCGACCCCGGGCTGGCGTCGCGTCTTCGACGGCCGGGACGAGCACAATCGTGCGGTGACCCTCATCCATGAGGACTCGGCCGCGATGCGACGCATGGCCGTGTTCGACATCGTCGTGAACAACGCCGATCGCAAGGGCGACCACATCCTCGCGATGCCGAACGGGCACCGTCATGGCATCGACCACGGCCTCACCTTTCACGTTGACCACAAGTTGCGCACCGTGCTCTGGGGCTGGCTGGGCGACGAACTCACCGCCGACGAGCTGGATGGGATCGACCGGGTCAGTGCGCAGCTGACCGGCGAGCTCGGCGACATCCTCGCCGGGTTGCTCAGCGACGCCGAGATCGTCGCACTCGCTGCACGCTGCGACCGGTTGCGCACTGAGGGGCGGTTCCCCGCGCCGCGCGGCGACATGCCCGCGGTGCCCTGGCCGCTGTTCTGACCTAGATCAGTTTCCGTTTCTCGATCTGTTCGAAGGTGCCGGTCGCGTCCGTGAGCCCGCCCCACAGCGTCACCTGTCCACTGGCCAGGGACTCCTGAACGTCGATGATCCGCTGGTTGCTGCTACCCCGGAACTGCAGCTTGAGGTCGCGCTGGGCGAGTTCGAACCGACCGTCGACCAGAACGTCGATCGTGCCGAGAAGGGCCAACTTGTCCGCACTCTCCCGCAACAGTTCTTCGAACGTGTAGCCGGTCCAGCACCACACATCCTTCGACGTGCCGAGCTCCCGGCGCACGCGGTCGAGGAGGGCCAGGCACACCCCGGTGTTGAGGAACGGCTCCCCGCCGAGGAGGGTGAGGCCCTGGACGTACTCCTGGCCAAGGTCGGCCAGGATCCGGTCCTCGAGTTCCGGGGTGTACGGCTGCCCGTAGCGGAAACTCCAGGTGGCCTCGTTGAAACAGCCCTCACAGGCGAACAGGCAACCGGACAGGTACAGGCTGCACCGCACCCCCTCGCCGTCGACGAAGACGAAGGGCTTGTAGTCGCCGACGTACCGCTGGCTCAGTTTCTCCGACAGCCACTCGCCGGGCCGGGGGTTACGCATCCTCGGCGACGGATGCCGCGGCATCCGCCCCACGGATGCCGGTGGCGCCCGGCATGTGCTTGACCCGGGAGGTGATCTCGGTGTGCCGGCCGTGCACCATCGGGCGGGCCTGCGGGTTGCCGAGGTAGCCACAGGTGCGCTTGACGACATCGCAGGTCATCGGGTCGGCGTTGTGGCACTCGGGGCACTCGAATCCACGCTCGGTGGCGTCGAAGTCGCCCGAGAAGCCACAGGCGTAGCACCGGTCGATCGGAGTGTTGGTGCCCAGATAGCCGACGCGATCGTAGGAGTAGTCCCACACCGCCTCGAGCGCCTTGGGGTTCTGCTGCAGGATCGGGTATTCGCAGTAGTGGATGAACCCGCCGGAGGAGTACGCCGGGTAGACCTTCTCAAAGTCCAGCTTTTCGAACGGCGTCGGGCTCTTGCGAACGTCGTAGTGGAAGCTGTTGGTGTAGTAGTCCTTGTCGGTGAGGTTTGCCACGGCGCCGAACTTCGCGGTGTCGAGTCGGCAGAACCGGTCGGTCAGGCTCTCGCTCGGCGTCGAGTACACGCTGAACTGGTAGCCGTACTCGGCGCTCCATTCCTGGGTGCGCCCATGCAGCGTGCGCAGGATCTCGACGGTGAAGTCCTTCGCTTCGGGATTGGACTCCCAGTCACCGCCGTAAAAGGCCGCGGCCACCTCGTAGAGGCCGATGTAGCCGAGGGAAACGGTGGCGCGCTTGTTCTTGAAGAGGGTGTCGACGGGCTGACCGGCATTCAGGTGTTGGCCGAAGGCGCCGTAGATGTAGAGGATCGGGGCGTTCTCCGGGGTCGCTTCCTTGCACCGGTCGATTCTGAAGAGCAGGGCGTCGCGCGCCGTGCTTACCCGTTCGGCGAGAATGCTCCAGAACTTGTCCTTGTCACCGGCGGCCTCGAGGGCGATCCGGGGCAGGTTGAGCGTCACGACTCCGAGATTCATCCGACCCTCGGAGACGTCGTTGCCCTGCCCGTCGGTCCAGCCCTGCAGGAACGAGCGGCAGCCCATCGGCACCTTGAAGCTGCCGGTGAGTTCGACGATCTTGTCGTAGTTGAGGATGTCGGGGTACATGCGTTTGGTGGAACATTCCAGCGCAAGCTGCTTGATGTCGTAATTCGGGTCGGTCGGTGCCAGGTTGAGGCCGCGCTTGATGGTGAAAATCAGTTTCGGGAAAATCGCCGTGCGCTTCTCACTGCCGAGCCCCTCGATCCGGATCTGTAGGATCGCCTTCTGGATTTCCCGCTCGAACCAGCTGGTGCCGAGGCCGAAGCCCAGGGAGGTGAAGGGGGTCTGCCCGTTCGAGGTGAACAGGGTGTTGATCTCGTACTCGAGGCTCTGCATCGCGTCGTAGATGTCTTTGAGGGTCTTCTCCTCGGCGTAGGACCGGTGCTGCGACTCATCCGCGATCCACTTGCCTGCGTCGACCAGGTGCTTTTCGAGGTTCTTCTCGGCGTAGGGGGCGAGAACTTCGTCGATGCGGTTCCCCGAGCATCCGCCGTACTGGCTCGACGAGACGTTCGCGATGATCTGGGAGATCTGGGCCGTCGCCGTCTGGATCGACCGGGGCGGGTTGACGTCGGCGTTGCCGATTCGGAAGCCCTGGCTCAGCATGGTCGTGAAGTCGATCAGGCAGCAGTTCGTCATCGGCGCATAGGGGTGGTAGTCGAGGTCGTGGAAGTGCAGGTCGCCCTTCTGGTGGGCGTTGGCGACGTGCGGGGGCAACATCTTCAGGCCGATGGCCTTGCCCACCGCGCCGGCGGTCAGGTCTCGCTGCGTGTTGAAGACGTCGCTGTCCTTGTTCGCGTTTTCGTTGACGACCGATTCGTCTTTGCTGATCAGTTTGATGATCGAGTGGTTGATGTCGGTGGCCTTGCTGCGGGCGAAGTCCCGTTGGATGCGGTAGTTGATGTAGGCCTCGGCGGTGTCATATTCCTTGCTGTCCAGCAGGGCGTGTTCCACGATGTTCTGCACTTCGTAGATCTTGACGTCGACCGAGAAGCGCGAGGCGATCTCGCGGTCGACGCGGGCGACCAGATCACGGATGGTTCGGTGCGTGAGCGGGGTCAGCTCGCCGTTGACTTCGGTGAAGCTCTTGGCCAGTGCCGCGTAGATGCGGGCGTTGTCGAAGGCGAGCAGGCGCCCGTCCCGTTTGGCCACCATGAGCGCGCCCAGAGCATGCTCGGTCGTGAGGTTTCCTGCGCCGGGGTTTTCCATTTTCAGCACGCGCTGCCATCTCCTTGGGGTCGGTACCCACGGCAATCGGGCGGGACGCTGAGTCGGGCGAAAGAACCACATCTAGTGGTTGGGGTGCGGTTCACATACTACCTGTAGGGTTTCGCCGTCATGCTCTTCGGCTCGCCGCGGGTGGCTCCGAGTTGGTGGAGCGATTGCCCCGCGGCGTACGATCGGTGAATGCCACCGCCCTCCCCGTTGCCACAGCGCCACGGGCTTGACGCTGCCTGGGTGTGCACGCCGGATGCGGACCGGGCCGGGCCGCATCCGTGGCCGACCATGGGTACGTGGTTGCTCGAGCGACTCGCCGAGTTCGTCGATGTCGCCGGGTTTCTGGCCGGGGAACGCTTCGCCTATCAGTCGGGTGCGCCGGTCGTCGGCAGCGACCCCTATGGCCCGCGTACCTTTGTCTGGATTCATCGCGATCTCGCCGATGAGACAGTTGTGCCCGGGACCATCCACGTGGTGCATCGGGATGCCCGACTCGTCGTGATCGACAAGCCGGCCTTTCTCTCGACCATTCCGCGCGGCCGACACGTTGTACAGAGTGTGGTGGTGCGCTTGCGCGCCGAGTTGGGACTTCCCGAGCTCTCGCCGTTGCATCGACTGGATCGGGTGACGTCTGGCCTCGTGGTTCTGGCGACGGAACGGCGCTGGCGAGGGGAGTATCAATCCATGTTCCAACGTGGCGAGGTCGAAAAGATCTACCGGGCGCTGGCCCCGCTGCGGCAGGATCTGGATTTGCCCGTCACCGTGCGCAACCACCTCACGAGCAGGCGCGGCCACTGGCAGGCCGAGGTGACCGAGGACCCGGCCAATGCCGAGTCGCTGATCGAGCTGGAAACCGTTCTGCAGCACACGGGCGTCTATCGGCTGACGCCGCGCACCGGAAAGACCCATCAGCTGCGGATGCACATGTTGGGCCTGGGGATCCCCATCATCGATGACCCGGTGTATCCGGTCGTTCAGGATGTCGCGCTCGACGATTTCACCCGCCCGCTGCAGCTCCTGGCGAGCGAGGTGACCTTCACCGATCCGATCGACGGGGAGTTGCGCCGCTTCGAGAGCGTCCGGACGCTTCCGCTGCAGGCTGAGGTCGGGGCGCACCGACGGATGCACGTGGTGGGCTAACCACGGCACCGCTCCGACCGAATTACTTTCTACATTCGTGCGGAATCTCTTGACTGCAGATTAGTACACAGATACTATTAGGGCATGGCTGGGGCCCCCACTCCGTACCACCCCACCGCCTCACCGCAGGCGGTGCTCTCGCTCGTGCAGCAGCTGCAGCAGGTGCGTGACGTGGCCGCGGCCGTGCTGGATTCGGTGTCTTTTTCGCTCTTGGGTGAAGCGGACGCGATGATGGTGCTGGGCATGGTCGAAGACCTCGGCCGTCGGGTCGATGCGGCCAGGGTTGCTTCTGCCGCTGATATTTCGGTGCGGTGCCGC